>JBBRKH010000112.1:0-7112 GCA_038217965.1 Sphingomonadales bacterium
CCGCGATGCGCGAGGCACTGCTGGGCGCGGTGCGGGTGCGGCTGGTGGGCTTCATCAAGGGATCGGGCATGATCGCGCCCGACATGGCGACGATGCTTGGGTTCATCGTGACGGATGCGAGCGTGGCGCCGGCGTTTCTGCAGGCGGCTCTGGAAGCAGCCAATGCGCGGACATTCTCGTGCATCACCGTGGACGGCGACACATCGACATCAGACACGGTGCTGGCGTTCGCGACCGGGGCTGCCGGAAACCCTGCGCTGGAAGGGTGGGACAGTGCCGGCGCGGATGCCTTTGCGGCAGCGCTGGCCGATCTGTGCCGGGAGTTGGCGACCCTGGTGGTGCGCGACGGCGAGGGGGCGACGAAGCTGATCGAAATCGGCGTTTCAGGGGCGCTGTCGGATGCCTCGGCGCACCGGATCGCCATGAGTATCGCCAACTCGCCGCTGGTGAAGACGGCGATCGCCGGCGGGGACGCGAACTGGGGCCGGGTGGTGATGGCGGTGGGGAAGGCCGGCGAGCCGGCAGACCGCGACCGGCTTTCCATTGCGTTTGGTGGCGTGCGGGTGGCGGCCGACGGCATGGTGGTGGATGGCTATGACGAGGCGCCGGTGGCTGCCCATCTGCGCGGCGAGGAGGTGGACATAGCCGTCGATCTGGGGATCGGTGACGGGCGGGCGACCGTCTGGACCTGCGATCTGACGCACGGATATATCTCCATCAACGCGGACTATCGGAGCTGAGCATGAGCGATATTTTCCTGCACCACTATGCGGCTTCTCCCTGGGCCGAAGTGGTGCGACTTGCGCTGGGGCTGAAGGGTCTGGAATGGCATTCGGTGGAGACGCCGAGCGTGATGCCGAAGCCACGGCTTGCCGTGCTGACGGGGGGCTATGCGCGCATTCCGGTGCTGCAGATCGGCGCCGATATATTTTGTGACACCGCCGCCATTATGGAGGCGCTGGAGGCGATTGCGCCCGAGCCGACACTGTTTGCCGGCGACGGTCAGTGCGCGCTGGCTGCACAGGCGCAGGGGCCGTTGTTTTTTGCCGCCGTCGCCGCCGCGCTGGACGGCATGCCGATGCGGGGGATGGAGGCATTCTGGGCCGACCGGGAGAAGCGTTTCGGGATGCAGCCCGACGGTTTCAAGGCAATGACCCCGGGGATGACCGCGATGTTCGGCGCGCATCTGGATAGCCTGGACCAGCGGCTTTGCGATGGACGCGCTTTTCTGTGTGGCGACACTGTGGGGCATGGCGATCTCGCGCATTACCAGCTGCTGTGGTTTCAGGATGTCCAGGGGCCGGGCGGGGTTGCGCGGCACACGGGCGGGCGGCCGCATCTTGCCGGCTGGGCCCGGCGGGTGGCGGCAATCGGGCATGGCGTGCGCCGGGAAAGCGATGCGGACGCCGCCGTTGCGGCGGCGAGTGCCGTGCAGCCCGCGCCTTTGACAGGTTTTGCTGCAGCCGAAGGGTTTTCAGCGGGGCAGCGGGTGCTGGTGAGCCAGGAGGGGACAACGGACGCGGCAGTGGAAGGGACACTCGCCTTGCTGAACGGCACGCGGATCGTTTTGCGGCGGATCGATCCGGAGGCGGCAGAGGTGGCGGTGCATTTTCCGCGCGCAGGGCAGATCCTGCGGGCAGCGTAGACAATGCTACGCGCTATCCGCAGGGGCGAGCAGAGCTTTGACAAAAGCGTCGCGTTCGGCCGCAAGCGCGGCCTCGGCTTCGGCAGGCAAGCGATAGTGCTCGTTCCAGGGGATGTTGGCTGCGGTGACTTCGCTGGCGGCCCAATGCTCCAATGTGGCGAGGCGATTGCGGGTTACCCATTGCTCGCGGGCAAGTTCGAGCAGCATCGCAAGCAGGGTTTCGCTGGCCGGATCAGGGAAGATGGCCGGGCGTTTGCCGCGCGCAGTTTCGGGGAGCGGTCTGCTCATTCCGGCTGCTCCTTCCAGGCCCCGTAAACGAACCATTGCACGCCGTCGGCGAGGCGGCCGACCGTGTCGGTGCTCACATCGGTTGCGCCGCCGACGGCTTTGCGCACCGCGGCTTCACCATACCAGCCGAGCGACGGGACGGCGGCCTGGAAATACGCCTCAGGGGCGAATCCGGCGTCGCCTGCCAGGGCGGGCGGGGACAGGTCGCGATAGCTCTGGTAGTATGGCTCGGCGTTGTAGCGACCGTCCCAGTCCAGATAAAAGCCGTCGTATGCGCTCAGTGCCTCGTTGGGCGGCAGCTCGTAGTGCAGCATCAGGCCGCCGGGGCGCAGCAGGCGGTGCGCTTCGCGAAACACGGCGCCGACGTTGTCAGCCGGCAGTTCGTGCAGAAACATCGATGAGAAGACAAGGTCCTGGCTGCCATCGGGCAAGGGAACTGCGGTGGCATCGGCTTGCAGGAAGTGGGCGGTGATGCCCATGGATTGGGCCCGCGCGTGGGCATAGCGCAGGCAGGCGGGCGCCACATCGAGCCCGATCACCTTGGCGGATGGAAAGGTGCGCTTCCAAGGCAGGCTCTGGTGGCCCACCGAGCAGCCGAGATCGAGCACGGCTTGCGGCTGAAATTGTGGATGACGCAGGCTGAGCCAGAGCGCGATCGACTGGCCGATATCATCCAGCGTTTCGCCCATCAGGCCAAAGGAAAAGACCGACAGGCCGTTGTCGTAGAGGCTGCCGGCGGCAATGTCGGCTTCGCCGCCGTCAAAGCTGTAGCTGCCGGGCATCAGGTGCACATCGATGGCAGAAACATTTTTCGGAATTGCGAGATCGGGATCGAGGATGAGGCTGCCTTGCGCATTTGCCTGGTTTTGCGAAAGTCGGGCGGCGCGTTCGGCGAGATCGCTGCGCTGGCGCTCGATGGTTGCGCGCACGCTGCTCCACACCATCTGCTGTGCCCGGGTGCGGGTTGCTGTGTAGAACTGGAAGTCGGGACGGGGCAGCATCGCTTTCAGCACGTCACGGCTGTTTGCCTGCGTGCCGAGATGCGGCGCAATTTCGGCATCGAAGCGGGCTCGCATGTTCGATGCCATATGGTTGAGCACATGCGCGCGCAGGGAAGACACGAAATCCTGCCCTGCCCGCTCATCAAGGCTGGGAGCGAGTTTCAGATCGTGGGTGACAAATCGGGTCATGCAAAGCCTTCCTGCGTGTGCAGGATAGCCGCTGACGGGGATGCCGCGAAGACTGGCAAACGCGGCAGCTATGCCTGTGTCGCGTCGATCGATCAGCCCTGCCGGCTGATCTGTTCCTTCACTTTCAGCTTTTCGCGTTTCAGCCGTGCCAGCTGCGCGGAATCGGGAAGCGGGCGGTTCATCTCAAGGGCAATCTTGCCGTCGATCGTTGCGTGACGGCTGCTGAGAGCTTCGAGATGGGCTGTTGCCATGGGGGATTCCTTTCCCGTTTCCGCGCCACCGGCGAGGTGGCGAACGACTAAATCACAGTTTGCACAGGCCGGTAAGAGGCTGCTGCACTACCGTATAGTGTGGGGCTCCAGGGTTTGTGGGGCCAAATATGGAGCTTGCTGCATCGATTCGGAAACGACTCGGAAATGCTTGTGCGGAGCAAGGCATCGCGGCATTGTTTGTGGCGTGGAAGCGCGCAGCAATGGATGAACCCGAACTGCGGGCGCGGCTGTTTGCATCGAGCGAGGAGCACCGCGATCTGGACGCCGCGATCGAGGCGCTGCGGACGTTGGCGGGGGCGGATGCGCTGCAGATTGCCCGCATGAAAAAGCGCAAGCTGCGGCTGAAGGACGAGATTCAGGTGCTGAACGACATGCTGATCCCGGACATCATCGCCTGAAGCCTGCCATAAGGAATGCTCATCGAGTTCGGCCTATCAGCCGGCGCGAGAGGAACGCTTGCGGCGTTCCGCCGGGATCACGGGGTATTCTCAGCGGGATCAGCTATGAGCCAAGTCCAACAGAGACTCGACGGTCGCGTGGAACCGGGCCACGCCCTGCTCGAGGCTGCCGAGCAGGATTTCCGATATTGCGCCCGACGCCAGGCCCTGCTGGCCACGCTCTGCCGCGCCGAAATCCTCGGTTCCGAACACCTGGCCATCCAGCAGCGCCCAGCTTTTCGCCCAGTGCGCCTCGTCCCTTTCGTTTGCTGGCGGCTCGGGAATGAGCATGAAATCCTCCACCAGCGTTTCGCCGACCGCCTGCGGCATCAACACCATCAGATTGACATAGTCCGGACTGGCGACGAGCACGGTTCCGGGCAGCAGCTGGTAGGCATAGGTCACGATGCGCCGCAGAGCGGCCCAGTCGGTGAAGTCGACGCTGTCGAGCCCGCCAGCCCGTGCGACGGCGGAGCGCATGTGCGGGCCAACCATATCGCCTGAGGTAATGCCATCTTCGAAGAAGCGGGCGATGCTGTTTTGATGCAACCGCTGCACATGGTAGCTTTCCAGGAACGCGTCCATGATGAGCTTCCAGTTGCCGCGCACGCGGTGGGTGCGGCGTGCGTAAAGGTACATGTCGGCAAGGCCAAGCGCTGCGAAATCGGCGCCTAGCGGGCCCTGGGCATCGGAAAAGTCGACATTCGCTCGCGATGGCGACGCCCAAATGAGGCCACTGGCTTCGATTGCGGGGACCGGCACCAGGCCGAGCGCAGCCTTTTCCAGGCCGGGGAAGGTTTCCGGGCGTGGCACGCCTTTCAGGCGGCCGTCGGGCGCATAGGACCAGGCGTGGTAGGGGCAGATGATTGCCTGTGCAGGCACCGGACCGCAGGCATCCAGCAGCCGGGTACCGCGGTGGCGACAGGCGTTTAGAAAGATTCGCAGCGCGCCGTTGCCGTCGCGCACCAGCAGCAGCGGTGCGCCAAAGCCATCGTGCGCCATGGCGGTATTTGCCTGCGGCAGCATTGCCGATGGGCCGATCACCACCGGCATGCGGCCGAACAGCCGCTGCTGTTCCAGCGCGAAACGCTCGGCAGAAAGATAGACGCTGGCGGGAACGGTGGAGGTGATCGGCGGCGGCGTTCTGGCGCCGTCTCGGCACTGGCGGGCGAGCGCCAGCTGCGCCTCTGTCGGCGTGCGGCGCGGTGGGGCAAAAGGTGCGTTCATTGCGCCCGGCAGGATGCGCCCGGCGGCGCGGCCATGCAACCCTGTTCCCTTTGCCGGGAAAAGCCGCCACAGAATGGCGATGCAAACGAAAGTCGAGCGCCGCGGCTGGGGAGAGGCCGTTCGCCCCTATCTGGAACGCGCACCGCTCGGCGCCCTGCTGCTGGGCCTGTCGTCAGGCGCGCCGTTTGCGATGATCGCCGCCACGCTCACCACCCGGCTGGCCGAGGACGGCATTGCCAAGGCGACGGTGACGGCCTTTGCGCTCACCTTCCTGCTCTACAATTTCAAGTTTCTGTGGGCGCCCATCGTGGACCGGGCGCGGATTCCGCTGCTGGCCGCGGCCATCGGCCAGCGGCGCGCCTGGCTGGTGTTGATCGCGGGCTGCGTGATGGCGGCGATCATCTGGATGGGGCGGGTTGATCCGACTGCGGACATTCGCCTGATGGTGCTGGCCGCTTTGACGGTCGCCTTCTTCGGCGCGACGTTCGACATCGTGATCGATGCCTTTCGCATCGAGCATCTGGCGCCCGAGCAGCTGGGAGTCGGCTCGGGGATGAGCCAGTATGGCTGGCGGCTTGGCTCGGCCGGTGCGGGCGCGCTGGCGCTTTTCGTGGCCAGTCGGGCCGGCTGGGATGTGGCCTATGCGGCGGCCTCGCTGTTTGCGCTGCCGGCTGTGGTGGCGGGATTTCTGCTCGGCGAGCCGGCGCGGCGGACGGCGCTGCTGGCAAACGAGGCGGTGCTGCCGTTTGCCAAGCGGGTGCGGGCGGCATTCGTCGAGCCGCTTGCGGACTTTCTGGCGCGTCCCAATGCCTGGCTGGTGCTGCTGTTCGTGGTGGTGCACAAGCTTGGCGACACGCTGGCGAATCTGTCGCTGCGGCTGCTGCTTGCCGACCTCGGATTTTCCAAGGATGCGATCGCGACCTATGATGTGGGCTTTGGGCTGATTGCCTTTCTTGTCGGCATCTTCATCGGCGGGATCGTTTTCGCGCGGCTGGGTATGATGCGCGCGGTGTGGATCAGCCTGTGGCTGATGGCGGTTTCCAATCTGGGCTTCGCGCTGCTGGCGATGGCGGGGCCATCCAATCTCACGTTGGCGGCCGTAATCGGCTTTGAAAATCTCGCGAGTGGCATCGGCGGGGTCGCGGTGGTGGGCTATCTTTCATGGTTGTGCAATCTGCGCTTCACTGCAACGCAGTTCGCGCTGCTGTCGGCAATGGCGTCGATTCTGGGGCGGTTCGTGCAGGGAACGACGGCTGGATCGCTCATCGATGCGCTGGGATTTGTGCAGTTCTACCTGCTGACCACTCTGCTGGCGATTCCCGGCGTGGTGCTGTTTGCAATTCTGATGCGGCGGGAAGCGCCTTTGTCAGACAGTGCTGGCGCCAATCCGTCATGAATTTGTGAGCGAAGTGTAACAGAGCGTCGCCATGGACACTTGCACCGCCCTTCCCGGGCCGCCAGCGGAGACATGCCATGATTCCGAACGGACAAGGCTCCACCGCCGTTGCGGCCAATCTGTTGGCAAATGCCCCCTGCATCCATCGCCAGGGACAGCTGGATGTGCGGCTCGCCACGACAGAGGCCGAAATTGCTGCAGCACAGGCCTTGCGGTACCGGATATTTTACAACGAGATGGGGGCCGAGCCATCCGCATGGATGCGCGCCACCGCACGTGACATCGATGAGTATGATGGCATCTGCGACCACCTGCTGGTCATCGATCATGGCATCGACGGGAAGGCACATGTGGTAGGCACCTACCGGCTGCTCCGGCAGATTGTCGCCACGATGCACAAGGGATTTTACTCAGCTTCCGAATATGATCTGACCCCGCTCTTGCAGACGAGTGTGTCCGGTGGCCAGCTGCTGGAGCTGGGTCGATCGTGCGTGGCGCCGGAACATCGCAACACCACGACGATCACGCTCTTGTGGCGCGGCATAGCCTCCTATCTGATAACCCATGGCATCGGCCACATGTTTGGCTGCGCCTCGCTGCACGGCACCGACCCGGCGCAGCATGCCGCCGAGCTTTCCTACCTCTATCACCACCACC
>JBBRKH010000113.1:0-7052 GCA_038217965.1 Sphingomonadales bacterium
AGGCAACATCCATCAGCTGATCGCGCGATTTCACGAAACCCGGTCGCTGCGCGAGGGCATCGAGGATCAGAAACTCGGTCACCGTCAGCGCGACGTCGCGGCCGTTCCAGCTTACCCGGTGCCGCTCCGGATCCAACGTCAGCGGCCCGCGAACGATCGGATCTACGGCCCCTTCCGCCTCAGCGCCGGGCGGCGCCTGCCGGCTGGCCGTGCGGCGCAGCACAGCGCGAATGCGCTCGATCAGCAACCGCTGCGAGAAGGGTTTGCCAATATAGTCGTCCGCACCCATCGCAAGGCCCAGCGCCTCGTCGATCTCGGTGTCCTTGGATGTCAGAAAAATAACCGGCACGTCGGATTTCTCGCGCAGCCGGCGCAGCATTTCCATGCCGTCCATGCGCGGCATCTTCACATCGATCACCGCCAGATCGGGCGGATTGTCGAGACAGCCTTTCAATCCGGCGGCGCCGTCGGAATACAGCCGGGTGGCAAAGCCTTCCGCCTGCAATGCGAGGCTCACCGAAGTCAGGATGTTGCGGTCATCATCGACCAGCGCAACGGTCGTCGGAAGAGGCTGGGTGGTCGCCATACGCTCGCTCTATACCTGCCAACCGGCTTTTGGAACCTGTCGCTGGTAACAATGCTTGCGTCCGGGGGCGCCGCGCCGCTACGGCAGCGCATACGCATGCGGAGGGGCTGGCAAACGGAAAAGTCCGGGCCGGCACAGCCATTGCTGAAAAAGCAGGAAAGGTTTGGTTCATGGGAGAGTCGTCCACCATCAGGCATGGTCTTGCCGCCCAGGGCATCAACACCAATGCCAGTGTGCACTGGAATCTGGGGACTGCACCGCTTGTTGAAATTGCCGTGCAGCGTGGTGAAGGCATTCTGACCAAGGATGGGCCGCTGGTGGTGGAAACCGGCGCGCACACCGGCCGCTCCGCCAACGACAAATTCACGGTGCGTGATGCAGAGACGGAGCAGACCGTCTGGTGGGGCAAATCCAACAAGTCGATGACTCCGGTGCAATTCGCGGCGCTGAAGGCGGATTTTCTGGCGGCGCTGGCGGCCAGGGAAACGCTGTTCGTGCAGGACCTGTTTGGCGGATCGCAGCCCGAGCATCGCGTGAAGGTGCGCGTGGTCACCGAACTCGCCTGGCATTCGCTGTTCATCCGCACTTTGCTGGTGCGCCCGAAAGCCGCCGACCTGGTGGAGTTCATGCCCGAATACACGATCATCGATCTGCCGAGCTTTGCAGCAGATCCCGAGCGGCACGGCACGCGATCGCAGACGGTCGTGGCGGTCAACTTCACCGAGAAGCTGATCCTCATCGGCGGCACGAAATATGCCGGCGAGATGAAGAAGTCGGTGTTCGGCATCCTCAATTATCTGCTGCCGGTCAAAGGCGTGATGCCGATGCACTGCTCGGCCAATATCGGGCCTGATGGCGACACGGCAGTGTTCTTCGGCCTTTCCGGCACTGGCAAGACTACGCTTTCGGCCGATGCCAGCCGGACCCTCATCGGCGATGACGAGCATGGCTGGTCCGACACGGCCGTCTTCAATTTCGAAGGCGGCTGCTATGCCAAGATGATCCGTCTCTCCCCCACCGCAGAGCCGGAGATCTTCGCCACCACGAAGCGCTTCGGCACCGTGCTGGAAAATGTCGTCATCGATCCGGTCAGTCGCGAAATCGATCTGAACGACAACCGCCTGGCGGAAAACAGCCACGGCTCCTACCCGATCGATTTCATTCCCAACGCTTCGCTGCACAATCTCGGCCCGGTGCCCAAGAACATCATCATGCTGACCGCCGACGCGTTCGGCATCCTGCCGCCGATTGCCAGGCTGACCCCGGATCAGGCGATGTATCACTTCCTGTCCGGCTACACCGCGCGGGTTGCCGGTACGGAAATCGGCGTGACGGAGCCGGATGCCACCTTTTCCACCTGCTTCGGCGCGCCCTTTATGCCGCGCCACCCCAGCGTCTATGGCAATCTCCTGAAGGAGCGCATCGCCAAGGGCGACGTCGATTGCTGGTTGGTCAACACGGGCTGGACCGGTGGCAAATATGGCGTGGGCCAGCGCATGCCGATCAAGGTGACCCGCGCGCTTTTGAATGCTGCGCTGGATGGCAGCCTGAAGAACGCCGAATTCCGCAAGGATCCTTTCTTCGGCTTCCAGGTGCCGGTGAGCGTGTCCGGCGTCGACGCGCAGATGCTGGACCCGCGCGCCACCTGGCCGGACCCTGCCGCCTATGACGACGTGGCAAATGCACTGGTGCGGATGTTCGTCGAGAATTTTGCCCAGTTCGAGGATCATGTCGAAGCCGGTGTGCGCGACGCCGCGCCAAAGGCCGCATAGCAAGGCCATGGGCGAGGCCAGTCTCGCGCCTCGCCAGTTCGGCAGCCAAGCCGATGTGCACTTTATCGTGGACGGCTTTATCGCGCGCGATCTGCCTCGCGCGCTGTGGACGCACGAGGGCAATCTCGCGGCAATCACGGGCATTCTTGTGGAATGCCCTGGCATTCACCCGGAAACCGACACGCGCGACATCATATCCGGCCACAATGCCGCCATCGGGGGTGTGAACGACGACACACAGGGCTATCATGACACGATGAGCCATGTGTGGATCAAGGTTGCCCGGGCGCATTGCGCTGCCCATCCCCGCTCGCCGTTGCTGCCGCTGGTCAACGCGCTGGTTGCCGGGCCGGATGGTGATCGCGATGTGCCGCTGCGCCACTGTTTGCACGAGCGCCTGTTTTCGGTTGCTGCGCGCAGGGCAATCATCGCGCCCGAACTGGCGCCGCTTCCCGGAACCGGCTGAGCCAGGATGCGCAACCGCCGCAGCAACGATTGGGGCTTCCCGCGCTGGCGGGATTATGCCTCCGGCCGGGCTCCGGAAGCGCAGCGACTGTGCGACCGGCACGGCTGCAGCGAACCGGGGCTTTGCCCGGCGCCAAAAGCTCCGAACAAGCCGGATCGATGGTATTTCTGCGAAACGCACGCTGCCGAATACAATCGCGGCTGGAACTATTTCGAGGCCCTGTCCGATGCAGAAGCCGAAGCCCAGGCCGAGCAGGAAGGCGCCAGCGCGGGCGCTTATGAGCGTGCCAGGCACTGGAGTTGGGGCGAAGGTGACGGCAGCCGCAGCAGGTCGGAAATGGACGCGCTGAAACTGTTCGAGCTGCCGCCCGATGCCGACGAGGTGGCAATCAAATCCGCGCACAGACGCCAGGCAAAAGACAATCATCCCGATCTCAATCCCGGAAATCCGGACGCTGCACGGCGGTTCCAGGCAGCGCAGGCTGCGTATGAGGTGCTGCGGGCGGCAGCCTCCCGGCGCGCCGAAGTTGAGGCGGCAACGGGCAAGCCCGCCTGAGGCATGAACATTGCTCGACTTGCCAAGCGTAGGGATGAACCCTAACCAGCCGCGTGTCCGAAATTCTTGCTACCCTGCTTTCCCCGGTTATCCTGTTCTTCGTGCTGGGGGCGCTGGCTGCCTTCGCGCGATCCGATCTGTCGATTCCCGAAAGCATGAGCAAGGCCATGTCGCTCTATCTGATGGCTGCCATCGGCCTGAAGGGTGGGGTGGAAGTGGCGGCCGCCGGTCTCGATCCGCTGATGCTGAAGACGGGTGTCGCCGGCCTCCTGCTCAGCTTCGGCCTGCCGTTTCTCGGCTTTCAGATGCTGCGGCGGATCGGCCGCCTGGACAATGTGTCGGCGGGCGCAGTCGCTGCCCACTATGGCTCCGTGTCGGTGGTGACCTTCGTGACCGGCGTTGCCGTATTGCAGGCCCAGGGGATGCCGCCCGCTGGGTGGATGGTGGCAGTGCTCGCGGTGATGGAAACGCCGGCTATCATCGCCGGCCTGCTGCTGGCGCGGGGATCGCTTGCCGGGCTTGGGCAGACCGGCAATGCCGAAGGCTTCGGCGAACACAGTGTCTGGCGCGAAGTTTTGCTGAATGGTCCGGTTGTGCTGCTGGTCGGCAGCTTCCTGATCGGCATCGCCGCCGGCAAGGAAGGCTTCGCCCCGGTCTCGTTCTTCTTCACCGATCTGTTTCGCGGTGTGCTGTGTCTTTTCCTGCTCGATATGGGCCTGCTCGCCGCGCGCCGGCTGCGCGAAGCACGCACGCTGACCGTGCCACTGGCATTGCTGGCGATCTTGCTGCCCTTGTTGAACGGTGCCATCGGGCTTGGCATTGCCGTTCTCATCGGCTTGACCGGCGGCACGGCGACCGCGTTCGTCATCCTCTGCGCGTCCGCCAGCTACATCGCCGTTCCCGCCGCCATGCGGCTGGCACTTCCAGACGCCGACGCCGGCCTGTATCTCGCCATGTCGCTTGCCATCACCTTTCCGTTCAACATCATATTGGGCATTCCCCTGTATACATGGGCTGTGGCACAGATGGGGTAATGCCTCATTTTCAATCGCTCATCGAAGGTTACCGGCGCTTTCGCACCGGCCCCTATCAGGAACAGCGCAACCGGTTCGACCGGCTGGCGCAGGGGCAGGCGCCCAAGGTCATGGTGATCGCCTGCTCCGACAGTCGGGTGGACCCGAGCCGGGTGTTCGACACCGAGCCGGGCGAGATGTTCGTGATGCGGAATATCGCCAATCTGGTGCCGCCGATCGGCGCCATCGAGGGGCAATCCAGCGTGGCGGCGGGGCTCGAATATGCAATTCTGGTGCTGAAGGTGGATTATATCGTGGTGTTCGGCCATGCCCGCTGCGGCGGTATCCAGGCATCCCTTTCGGGCAAGTTCGGCTCGGCGGCGCCTGGCGAAGGCCTCTATATCGACCGCTGGATGGACATGATCGAGCCGGCGCGGCGGCAGGTGCTGGCGGCCAAGGCACTCAGCCCGGATGTGGATGCCGAGCGGGCGCTGGAACAGGCCGGTGTTCGCCTCAGCCTGGACAATCTGCGCAGCTTTCCATTTGTCGCGCGGGCCGAAGCCGAAGGCCGGGTGAAGCTTGCCGGCGCCATTTTCGATATTGCAGACGGCAGCCTGAAGCTGCTCGATCCCGCGACGGGACAATTTGCCCCGATCGCGGTCGATTTCGATGCTCAGGCCGGCGCGAGGCCGTAAAGCCGGTCTTTTACGCGCAGTTTGGCGCGTTTCAGCCGTTTCACCCGGCCGTCGTCTGGCACCCGCCGTGCCCGCTCGGCGCGCACCTCATGATCGAGACGCGCGTGCAACGCTTTCAATTTCTCAAGCAATTTCAGCTGCATGGTCACTCTCCCTCGGCCACCCCTGCCAGCAACATCTGGGGAGCAAAAACTGCGATTCAAGGGCAAAAGAGGCTTTCCGCGCGGTCAGCAGTTTAATCTATCCGACGGGGCGGTAATCACATGTGGATGACCCGCCCGTAAGCGTCGAGCACGCTTTCGTGCATCATCTCGCTCAATGTCGGGTGCGGGAAGATGGTTGCCATCAGCTCGGCCTCCGTCGCCTCGCACTGGCGGGCGATCACATAGCCCTGAATCAGCTCGGTGACTTCCGCGCCGACCATATGGGCGCCCAGCAACGCGCCGGTTTTCGCGTCGAACACAGTCTTTACCAATCCGTCCGCTTCGCCAAGCGCAATCGCCTTGCCGTTGCCGATGAAGGGAAATTTGCCGACCTTGATGTCGAAGCCTGCCTCGTTGGCCTTCGCTTCGGTCAGGCCGACGCTGGCCACCTGCGGGCGGGAATAGGTGCAGCCGGGGATGTTGGACTTGTCCATGGGATGCGCATGCGGATCACCGGCGATTTTCTCAACCGCAACGATCCCCTCATGGCTCGCCTTGTGTGCCAGCCAGGGCGCGCCGGTCACATCGCCGATCGCCCACACACCGGGCAGATTGGTATGGCCCCATTCGTCGGTCACGATATGCCCGCGGTCGGTTTTCACGCCGAGTTCCTCCAGGCCGAGGTTTTCGGTGTTGGGCGCGATGCCGATGGCGATGATCACATGGCTGAAGCTCTGCGGCAGTCCGTTGATCGTGGCGATCACCGCATCCGGCTTCACCTCCAGCTGCTCGACCGATGCCTTGGTGCGAATGGTCATGCCCTGCTTCGTGAGTGTCTTTTCCATGAAGGCGGATATGTCAGCGTCTTCCACCGGCAGGATGCGATCCAGCATTTCAACGACTGTAACCTTCGCACCCATATCGCTGTAGAAGCTGGCAAACTCGATCCCGATGGCGCCCGAACCGATGACCAGAAGCTCGGTCGGCATGGCCGGCGGGACCATGGCATGCCGATAGGTCCAGACCCGTGTCCCGTCGGCTTTCAGATGCGGCAGTTCGCGGGCGCGGGCACCGGTCGCGATGATGACATTCTTCGCCGTCAGCGTCCGCTCGCCGACTTTCACCGTGCCCGCGTCGGCCAGCGTCGCAACCCCCTCCACGACCGTCACCTTGTTTTTCTTCATCAGCCCCTTGACGCCGGAATTGAGCTGGTTCGCCACCTTGCGGCTGCGCTCGGTCACCTTGGCAAGGTCGAACGAAGGCTTCTCGACCGACAGCCCATAGGCCGAGGCATGATCGATATAATGCTTGATCTCCGACGACCGCAGCAGCGCCTTGGTCGGGATGCACCCCCAGTTCAGGCAAATCCCGCCGAGCCGCTCGCGCTCGACAATGGCGACTTTCATGCCAAGCTGCGAGGCGCGGATGGCGGCGACATAACCGCCGGGGCCGGAGCCGATGATGATGAGGTCGAAGGTTTCGGTCACAATTTGCCTTTCATTGAACCGACGAAATATTTTTTCTTCTTGCCTATCGGAAACATACGCCAAGCTGACCAAGCCAAAACCATCAGCGGCGGAGTTACGTCGCCCCATGCAATCCATTCCTGCCCGCTTGCAGGCATCATCGCGAGCCTAGGCAATCAAAGCCGTGTTCCACACGGACAGAATCTGCAGGTCGCTCAACAATTTGTTAGAGCGACAACAGCACAACACGAAGATGCCTGCCTCCGACCTGTGCAACATGCAGATAGTCATCCGAGATGAAGTGGTCTGCCGTCACGCGAGCATCCCTAAGGGCGCTTCCACCAACATCTTGAACG
>JBBRKH010000114.1:0-7047 GCA_038217965.1 Sphingomonadales bacterium
GTGAAAGCGCCGATGAGAAACAGGATCAGCATCAGCGGATAGAGCGGGTCGGCGCGGATCGCGTCGCCGCGCACCAAGATGTCGGAAAGCGCGAAGCTGCCGGCGATGTCGCCGAGCAGGATGAGCCCGGCCAGCAGGCAAAGCCCGCCGCCGCCGGTCACAGCGAGCGCCATGCGGGCGGCAATCCTGCCGTCCTTCTCGGTGAACTTGTAGGCGATCAGCAGAAAGGAGGTGAGGCTGGTGACCTCCCAGAACACCAGCATGAGGATGATGTTTTCCGCCAGCACGATGCCGAGCATCCCGCCGGCAAAGGCCAGCAGATACAGGTAGAAGCGCCCCAGCCCATCGGTCTCGGGCATGTAATAGAAGGCATAGAAAACGATCAGCAGGCCGATGCCGTAGATCAGCAGCACAAACAGCAGCGCCAGCCCGTCGAACCTGAGCGCGAGGTCCAGCCCCCACTGCGGCAGCCAGGGGGTGGATATCACCAGCACTTCGCCGGCAAACACCGCCGGCGCCAGCAGTGCCAGCAAAACAAGCCCCGAAAGCATGGTGAGGCCGGCCGCGACACCCCCGCCGAGCCGCGAGCGTGCAGCAGCGGCCGCCACCAGCGGCAAGGCGAGAAACGGTAGCAGCAGCAGCGCGATGAGAAGGGCGGGGGCCAGCATCCCTCCCACGCTAGGCAGTATTGCCGGCATCGGCAAACACCGAGCGCAGAACGCGATCATAGATGCCGGCCAGTGCGGCAATATCGGCAACCGCCGCCTGCTCGTCCACCCGGTGCATCGATTGCCCCGGCAGGCCAAATTCCACCACCGGGCACAACCTGCGGATAAACCGCGCGTCGGATGTGCCGCCCGATGTGGACAGCTCCGGCCGGATGCCGGTTTCAGCCTGCACCGCATCAGACACCATCGCGAAGAGCAGGCCCAGGCCGGTCAGAAACGCCTCGCCGGAAATCCGTATGGTCACTTCGGCCTGTGCGGCATGCTTTGCCACCACCGCTTCGATCCACTGCGCCAGATCTGCTCCGCGGTGGCAATCGTTGAAGCGGATATTCAGCCGCGCTTTCGCTTGTGCCGGGATCACATTGGTGGCCGGATTGCCGACTTCCAGATCAACCACTTCGAGATTGGAGGCGGAAAACCATTCCGTGCCGCTATCCAGCACCCGCTCCTCCAGCTCCGCCAGTATCCGCACCAGCTTCGGCACCGGATTGTCCGCCCGTTCCGGATAGGCAACATGCCCCTGCGCCCCCAGCACGGCGATCCAGCAATTGAGGCTGCCGCGCCGCCCCACCTTCATCACATCGCCCAGCGTCTGCACCGATGTCGGCTCGCCCACCAGGCACATGTCCGGCAAAAATCCCTGCTCGGCCATCCAGCCCAGCAGCGCGTCTGTCCCGAAGGTCGCCGGCCCTTCCTCATCGCCGGTGATGATGAAGCTCAGCGTGCCCTTCGCTCCGCGCCCGACATGCGCTGCAGCAGCCGACACCATTGCGGCGATCGCCGCCTTCATGTCGGCGGCACCCCGCCCCACAAGATATCCGTCGGCAATCACCCCGGCAAAAGGATCGACACTCCACCCCGCACCCGGCGGCACCACATCGGTGTGCCCGGCAAAGGCGAAATGCGGTGCGCCCTGGCCAAAGGTGGCGAACAGATTCTCGACGGGGCCGTCGGGCGGGCTGCCGAACACTCGCCGGTGGCAATCGAAACCCAGCGGCCCGAGCACGGCCTCAAGCGTCTGCAGTGCGCCGGCATCCGCAGGCGTCACGGAAGGGCAGCGCACCAGCGCAAGCGCAAGCGGAATCGGATCAGGCAGCATGATGCTCGCGCTAGCAAGTTGCGCGGCCCCGCGCAAAGCCGCACAATGCCGCGATGCCACGCATCGATCCCGCCAGCCACCCGCGCATCTCTGCCACCGGCTATCTGCCGCCCCATGATCAGGCAGTGCAGGGCCGCAGCCGGGTGAGCATCAGCGCCGCCGGCGGCTTGACCGCGTTCGGTGCCAATCTCGTCACCCTCCAGCCCGGCGCCTGGTCAAGCCAGCGCCACTGGCACAGCGCCGAAGACGAGCTGGTGGTGATGCTTGGCGGATCGCTCGTGCTGGTGGAAGAAGGCGCCGAAACGGTGCTGGCGCCGGGCGAAATGGCAACCTTCAAGGCCGCTGTGGCCAATGGCCATCATCTGCAGAACCGCAGCGATCAGGTGGCAACATTCCTGGCGATCGGGCCCGACCTGCCCGATGACGAGTGCCATTATCCCGACGTGGACATGCACTGGACCGCCGTGCGGGGCTTCTCCCGCAAGGAATGAATCAGGCGGCGGCCTGCTCGGTGGTCGCCGCGCACACGATCGCCCAGGCCTCGTCCGCGGTTTCCACAAAACGGAACAGGCCGAGATCCTCAGGCGAAATCACGCCCTCGTCGGCCAGCGCCTGAAAGTTCACCACCTTTTCCCAGAAGGCGCGGCCGAACAGCAGGATCGGGATCGGCGCCATCTTGGTGGTCTGGACCAGCGTCAGCAGCTCGAACAGTTCGTCAAAGGTGCCAAAGCCGCCGGGGAACACCGCCACAGCCTTCGCCCGCATCAGAAAATGCATCTTGCGCAGCGCAAAATAGTGAAACTGAAAGCTCAGGCCCGGCGTCACATAGCTGTTGGGCAGCTGCTCATGCTCCAGCACGATGTTGAGCCCGATCGTCAGCGCCCCGGCCTCGTGCGCGCCGCGGTTGGCCGCTTCCATGATGGATGGCCCGCCGCCGGAGCACACCGTCAGCTCACGCGAGCCGTCGGCGCAGGGCTGAGACGAAGCCATGTAGGCGAGCTTGCGCGCCTCCTCGTAATAGCGGGCGTTGCGGGCCAGATTCTCCACCACGGCAAGCCGCTCCGGCGTGTCAGCCGAAGCCCGCAGCGCAGCCACCTGATCGGGTGCGGGAATGCGCGCGGAACCATAGAAAACAAAGGTGGATTTGATGCCCGCCTCCTGCAGAAGCAGGTCCGGTTTCAGCAATTCGAGCTGGAACCGCACCGGGCGAAGTTCTTCGCGCAGAAGGAAATCATGGTCCTGAAAAGCCAGCCGATAGGCCGGATCTTCGGTTTGCGGCGAGCTGGTGGGCGCATTGGCAACCCTGGCTTCGTCGCGAGCGGAAGGGAAGGCGCTGTCGGCCTGTGGGGGAAGGTTCATCATTGAATGCGCCAAGATAGGCACGAGGTCGGCCGCTGTCACCCCCGCCAACACTGCTGCCGCCGTTTCGCTTGACGCCCGCGCCAACCCCTCTATGAGCGGCGGCGGGCCACGCCGTCCCAACGCGGCGCGCGCTCTCTGTGAGGAGAGAATATGTTGAACAAGCCTTCCACGCGCCCGCTGCGCGCGCATTTTTCGTCCGGCCCCTGTGCCAAGCGCCCCGGATGGTCCGCCGATCAGCTGCAAACCGATTCGCTCGGCCGCTCGCATCGCGCCAAAATCGGAAAAGCGCGCCTCAAAACCGCAATCGACGAGACCCGACGCATCCTGCAGGTGCCCCAGACGCACCGCATCGGCATCGTCCCCGCATCCGACACCGGCGCCTACGAAATGGCGATGTGGACCCTGCTGGGCGCCCGTCCGGTCACCGCAATTGCCTGGGAAAGTTTCGGCGAAGGCTGGGTCACCGATGCCGCCAGACAGCTCAAGCTGAACCCCACCATCCTGAAGGCCGACTACGGCCACTTGCCGGACCTGTCTGCAGTCGATCAGGCGTCCGACATCCTGTTCACCTGGAACGGCACCACGTCGGGCGTCAAGGTCCCGCATGGAAACTGGATTTCCGACGCCCGCGAAGGCCTGACGCTCTGCGATGCCACCAGCGCAGCGTTTGCGCAGCCGCTGCCCTTCGACAAGCTCGATGTCACCACCTTCTCCTGGCAGAAGGCGCTCGGAAGCGAAGGCGCGCACGGCATGCTCATCCTCGGCCCGCGCGCCGTCGAGCGCCTCGAAACGCACACCCCCGCCTGGCCGCTGCCGAAAATCTTCCGCCTGATGTCCAGCGGCAAGCTCATCGAAGGCATCTTCGCCGGCGAAACCATCAACACACCCTCGATGCTGGCGGTGGAAGACTATCTCGACGCCCTGCGCTGGGCCGAAAGCATCGGCGGCCTTGCCGCGCTGCACGCCCGCGCCGACGCCAATGCAGCGGCGCTGAACGCGTGGGTGGGCCGCACAGCCTGGGCGCACAATCTCGCCGCCGACCCTGTCACCCGCTCCAACACCTCGGTCTGCATCCGCCTCGATGGCGACACCGAACTGCCCAAGGCGATGGCCGCGCTCCTCGAAAAAGAGGGCGTTGCCTTCGACATCGGCAGCTACCGCGACGCCCCCCCGGGCCTCAGGATCTGGTGCGGCGCAACCGTCGACACCGCCGACATCGAAGCCCTCGCGCCCTGGCTCGACTGGGCGCACGCAACCGTGACAGGGAACTGAACCCATGCCCAAAGTCCTGATTTCCGACAAGATGTCCCCCAGAGCCGCCGAAATCTTCCGCGCCCGTGGCATCGAAGTGCACGAAAAAACCGGCCTGTCCAAAGACGATCTGGCAGCCATCATCGGCGACTATGATGGCCTTGCCATCCGCTCCTCCACCAAGGCAACCGCCGCGCTGCTGGCAGCCGCTACCAACCTCAAGGTCATCGGCCGCGCCGGCATCGGGGTGGACAATGTCGATGTCCCCGCCGCCACCGCGCGCGGCATCGTCGTCATGAACACCCCGTTCGGCAACTCGATCACCACCGCCGAACACGCCGTCGCCCTCATGTTCGCACTCGCCCGTCAGCTTCCCGAAGCCGATGCCAGCACCCAGGCCGGCAAGTGGGAAAAAAACCGCTTCATGGGCGTAGAACTGACCTCCAAGATTCTCGGCCTCATCGGCTGCGGCAACATCGGCTCCATCGTCGCCGATCGCGCGCTCGGCCTGAAAATGAAGGTCATCGCCTTCGATCCCTTCCTCACCCCCGAACGCGCAACCGACCTTGGCGTCGAGAAGGTCACGCTCGATGATCTCCTCGCCCGCGCCGATTTCATCACCCTGCACACACCCCTCACCGACAGCACGAAGAACATCCTGTCGGCAGACAATCTCGCCAAAACCAGGAAGGGCGTGCGCATCATCAACTGCGCGCGCGGCGGCCTGATCGACGAGACAGCCCTGAAAGCAGGCCTCGACAGCGGCCACATCGGCGGCGCGGCGCTCGACGTTTTCGTGGAAGAACCTGCCACCACCTCGCCGCTGTTCAACACGCCGAACTTCATCTCGACCCCCCACCTGGGCGCCTCCACCGACGAAGCACAGGTCAATGTCGCCATCCAGGTCGCCGAGCAGATGGCGGACTTCCTGCTGACCGGCGGCGTCGCCAACGCCCTAAACATGCCCAGCCTGTCGGCCGAAGACGCGCCAAAGCTCAAGCCCTACATGGCGCTCGCCGAGCATCTCGGACGGCTGATCGGCCAGCTTGAATCCGAGGAACTGCGCGGCGTGAAGGTGGAAGTGGAGGGCGCTGCCGCCCAACTCAACATCAAGCCGATCACTGGCGCCGTGCTGGCCGGCCTGATGCGCACCTTCTCCGACACGGTCAACATGGTGAACGCCCCCACCATGGCACGCGATCGCAACATCGAGGTCGCCGAGGTGCGGCACGAGCGCGACACCGATTATCAGACGCTGGTGCGCGTTTCGGTGCGCACCGCGTCGTCCGGAACGGGGGCAGACAAAATCGAGCGAGAGCGCTCGGTCGCCGGCACGCTGTTCGGCCACACGATCCCCCGCCTCGTCGAAATCTTCGGCATCAAGGTGGAGGCGGATTTCGCCCCGCGCATGCTGTTCATCGTCAACGAGGACAAGCCGGGCTTCATCGGCCGACTGGGCACCACCTTGGGCGAGGCCGGCGTCAACATCGGCACCTTCCACCTCGGCCGCCGCGGCGCGCTCGAAGAAGCCATCCTGCTGCTGTCGGTCGACCAGCCAATCCCCGATCCGCTGCTGTGGCAGATCTGCCGCTTGCCCGGAGTTAAAACGGTAAAGGCGCTGAACTTCGAATGCGCGACGCCTCCGCCCTCCGGCCGCCCGGCTTCCGCGACCGTCGGCCGCCCGGCGCGGAAGCCGCCGCCGCGCTCCTGCGCAGCGTGGTCGATACCCTGGCCTCGCACGGATACGCCCGCGTCCAGCCGCCGCTCGTCGAGCATGAAGCAAGCCTCGCCCGCTGGCTCGGCAAACCGCTCGGCACCGCCCTGTTCCGTTCGCCCGATCCGATGAGCGGTGCAGCGCTCGCGCTGCGGCCCGACATCACCGGCCAGATCGCCCGCATCGCCGCCACCCGCCTCGCCGCCGCGCCCCGCCCCTTGCGCCTCGCCTACGGCGGCCCGGTGCTGCGCGCCCGCGGCACGCAGCTTGCGCCGGCCCGCGAGCTCACGCAAGCCGGTGCCGAGCTCATCGGCACCGACAGCGTGGCAGCACTCGCCGAAATGATCGCCGTGTCGGTCGAAGCGCTCGAGCGCGCCGGCGTAACGGCCATCTGCGTCGATCTCACCCTCCCCGAACTGGTTCCCGCGCTCGCCGCCGGGCCCTGGCCGGTCGCCGATCCGCAAGCCGTCGTCGCCGCGCTCGACGGCAAGGATTCCGGCGCGTTGGAAGCCCTCGGCGCAATCGCCTACTGCCCCCTGCTCGAAGCCGCCGGCCCCGTCTCCGCCAGCCTCGCTCGCCTGCAAACCCTTCCCATCGATGCCGCGCTGCTCGCCAGCCTCGCCGCCCTCATCGCAAAGCTCCCCGCCGTCGCCGTCACCCTCGATCCCACCGAGCGCCACGGCTTCGAGTATCACAGCTGGATCGGCTTCTCGCTGTTCGGCGAAGCCAACGGCACCCCCGTGCGCGGCGAAATCGGCCGCGGCGGCAGCTACCGCGTCCGTCATCCGGATGGCACCGACGAACCGGCCTGCGGCTTCTCCCTCTACATCGACAGCCTGGTCGATGCCGGCCTGGGCGAATCACCAGCCTGCCGCATCTTCATCCCCGAAGGC
>JBBRKH010000115.1:0-7027 GCA_038217965.1 Sphingomonadales bacterium
CAGGCTTGGCTCGTCGCTGGCTGCCGCGTCGCTGGCGCGGGCCGATGCGCAATGGGGCGCCTTTTCCTTGTCGTTGCGCGCGGTGCGAGAAGCCCAGCCAGTGCACCATGCAGACAGCTTCCGCAGTGTGGACCCGGCCGACGCGCCGTTGGGCTTTGCCCAGCGCGGCCTGGACGCCAACGCTGCCGGCCGCAATCCGCTGCGCGAGTCGCGTTTCGCCGTTGGCTCGGATGCGCTGCGGATCGTCGCCGCTTCCGGCCGCTTTGCCGGTTCGGCGCTCCCCGGGAGCGCGGAATCGGGCCTGGTCGCGCCAGACGGGCTGGAAGGCGACGCCGACCCGGCGCGTGACGGTCGCTTGCTCATGCTGATCGAAACGCTGGTCGGCGATGGCCGCATCGCCCTGTCGGCAAGCAGCGGTGAACTGCGGCTGGCGGAGGTGCCCGGCCTTGCCCGAAAAGCCAGCCAGAGCCGCCTGTCTGCCGCGCTCGCGGCCCCTGTTGGCCCGGTGCTGCTGAGCGCACGGCTTGCCCATGTGATCGATGATGGCGCGCTGCTTGGATCGCGGTTTTCGCCGGCGTTGGGCCTGCTCGGTGGCCGCTCGCTGCTGCTTGGCGGCAGTCTGGACGCCGTGCCCATGCCCGGCTTTGCGCTGCGCGCGGCGGCATCCTTCGGGATGCACGAACCCCGCCTCGCCGGCGCGGGCCTGCTGCGCAGCGGTGAAATGATGCGATCCATCGGCTGGTCGGTGGCGGCGTCGGCACCTGGCCTGCGGGCGGCAGATCGCATGTCCCTGCGGCTGGCGCAGCCGCTGGCGCTGACCAGCGGCGGATTTCGAACAGCGGACGGCGCGCCACTGCCTGTTGCCGCCGCAGCGCGGGAACGTGCGGCAGAATTTGCCTATTCCGCCGGCGCGATGGTATTCACGCTGTTTCGCCGAAGCAATCCCGGGCACCAGGCGCGACCCGCCGACAGCGGCGCAGCGCTGACGCTTTCGACCGTTTTCTAGGCGCCGGCCTTTTTCGCCTGTTCCCAAGCAAGGTTGGCAAGCGGCTCCACCGTCTCGCTCATGGCTTTCGCGTGCGCCGACGCAGCCGTTCCGCGCACCACCCGTCCGCGGATGCCGTGCACGATCGCGGCCAGGCGAAACATGTTGTAGGCGATGTAAAAATCCATGTTGGCGGCAACGGCTGCGGGATCGCGGCTGGTACGGTTGCAGTAGGCGGCGATATATTCGGCTTCGCTCGGGATGTTCATTGCCGCCAGATCGCAATCGACCAGACCGACGGTGCCGGTGGGCGGCATGCGATACATCATCAGATGGTAGCTGAAATCGGCCAGCGGATGGCCGAGCGTGCTCAGCTCCCAATCCAGCACGGCAAGCACTTTCGGCTCGGTGGGGTGGAAGATCATGTTGTCGCAGCGATAGTCGCCGTGCACGACGGAAACCTCCTCGCCGGCCGGAATGCTGGCGGGCAGCCATTCGACAAGGGCATCCATTGCGGGCACGCGGCCGGCAGCCTCGTCATCGAGATACTGCTGTGACCAGCGGGCTATCTGGCGGCCGAAATAGTTGCCGGGCTTGCCGAAGTCCGCAAGCCCGATCGCTGCGGGGTCGAAGCTGTGCAGCCGGGCAATGGTGTCGTTCATCGCATCGAAATACTGCCCGCGTTCGCTGGTCGGGACATCGGGAAAAGTGCCGTCCCAGATCACCCGGCCTTCCACACAGTCCATGATATAGAACCAGGTGCCGACCACGCTTTCGTCGGTGCACAGGCCGAAGGTTTCGGCGGCCGGAAATCCGGCGGCGTGCAGGGCTGTTATCACCTTGTATTCGCGATCGACGGCGTGCGCGGATTTCAGCAGCTGGCCGGGCGGCTTGCGGCGCATGACATAGGATCTTGCCGGCGTCGTCAACTTGTAGGTGGGATTGGACTGGCCGCCCTTGAACTGCTGCACCAGCAACGGCCCGGCGAAATCGCGCACGTTGTCGCGCATCCATGCTTCCAGCGCGCCGACATCGAAGCGGTGCGCCTCGCGAACATCGGACGTCCCCGAAAATTGCTCCTGCCGGCTGCTCATGGCTTTTCCCCCGCTGCTGCTTCGCGCGCGATTTCCCGATGGCCGATATCGCGGCGATACACGCCGTCGGCAAAGCGCAATTTTTCGATTGCCGCATAAGCAGTTGCGGCCGCAGCGGTCACATCTGCGCCGGTCGCCGTGGCCGTCAGAACGCGGCCCCCGGAGGCGACCAGCCTTCCATCGACGAGCGCGGTTCCAGCCTGAAAGATGTGCGCCCGGCGCTCGGCAGCATCCAGCCCGGCGATATTGCCACCGGTTGCGGCCGCACCTGGATAGCCTCTTGCGGCGACAACGACGGCGGCGGCCGCTCCCGGTGCCCAGCGCAGGTCTGCAGTGGCCAGCCTGCCGGTGGCACAGGCCAGCAGCAGCTCGACCAGATCGCTCTCCAGCAGCGCCATCAGCACCTGGCACTCCGGATCCCCGAACCGCACATTGTATTCGATGAGCTTCGGGCCTTCCCCCGTCAGCATCAGGCCAGCGAACAGCACGCCGCAGAAAGGCGTGCCGCGCTGCTGCATCGCGGCCAGCGTGGGCAGGATGATCCGCTGCATGGTGGCGGCCTGCAGTTGCGGTGTGAACGCACGCGCCGGCGCATAGGCTCCCATGCCGCCGGTGTTCGGGCCAGTGTCGCCCTCGCCGATGCGCTTGTGATCCTGCACGGCAAGCAGGGGCAGGGCAGTTGTGCCGTCCGCGAGCACGAAAAAGCTCACCTCCTCGCCGACCATGCATTCCTCGATCACCACGCTGGCGCCCGGCTCGGCAAAAAGCAGCTGCAGAGCAGTTCGCGCAGCGGCGTGGCTGTCGGCAACCGTAACACCTTTGCCGGCCGCCAGACCGTCGGCCTTCACCACCACCGGCAAAGATTGCGCGCGCGCGTAGGCGAGGGCTTCGTCCAGCTCGGAAAAACTGCGATATCGCGCAGTCGGTACATTCGCCTCGTCACAAAGCAGCTTGGTGAAGGCCTTGCTGGCCTCCAGCCTCGCTGCTGCCGCCGATGGACCGAACACCGCGATGCCGGCCGCCCGGCAGGCGTCCGCGACACCGGCAGCCAATGGTGCTTCCGGCCCGATCACGACCAGGCTTACAGCGTGCGTCCGCGCGTAAGCGACGACGGCTGCACCATCGTCGATCGTGAGCCCGTTTGCCAGTGTTGCGTGCCGGGCTATTCCGGGGTTGCCCGGCGCGGCGTGCAGCGCGCCGCAGCGCGGGGAACGGGCGAGTTTCCAGGCGAGCGCATGTTCGCGGCCGCCGGAGCCAAGCAGCAGGATCGAGATCGGAGCAGGCATCGCCGCTACCCTTAGGTGGCGATTTCGGGAAGGGAAAGCGCCCCCTTGGCGTCGACGCCAACGGCGGCTATCGCCACGGCATGGCCAGCGCCCCGAATCTCGCCGAGCTTTCGGTATCGGAGCTTTCGCAGGCGCTCAAGCGCAGCATCGAGGCGGCATTCGGGCTGGTCAGGGTGCGCGGCGAAATTTCCGGCTTCAAACGGCACTCGTCCGGCCATCTCTATTTCGCGCTGAAGGATGCCGATGCGGCGATCGACGGGGTGATGTGGAAGGGGGTTGCAGGCGCCCTGAAATTCCGGCCCGAAGACGGCCTGGAAGTGATCGTGCTGGGCAAGCTGACCACCTATCCCGGTCGCTCGAAGTATCAGATCGTGGTGGAGCGGATGGAGGTGGCCGGCATCGGAGCGCTGCTGGCGCAGATAGCCGAGCGCAAGGCGCGGCTGGAACAGGAAGGCCTGTTCGCGCTCGAGCGGAAGCTGAAGCTGCCTTATCTGCCGACGCATATCGGCATTGTTACTTCGCCGACCGGCGCGGTGATACGGGATATTCTGCACCGATTGGCAGACCGCTTTCCAAGACGGGTTACGCTGTGGCCGGTGCCCGTGCAGGGCGATGCCGCAGCCGATTCCATTGCCCGCGCAATCGCTGGCTTCAATGCGATGCCGCCGGGCCAGCGCCCGGATCTGTTGATCGTGGCGCGCGGCGGCGGCTCGGTCGAGGATCTGGCGGCGTTCAACGAGGAAGCCGTCGTGCGCGCGGCAGCGGCCAGCGCCATTCCGCTGATTTCCGCAGTCGGCCACGAAACCGACACAACGCTCATCGATTTCGCCGCCAGCCTGCGCGCGCCGACGCCGACCGCTGCCGCCGAGCTCGCAGTTCCCGTGCGCACCGAACTGCTGGATACGCTCGCCGATCTGGCGCTGCGCGCGCAACGGGCGGAACGGCGCGGACGCCGCCAGGCGCGCGAACGGCTGGCGGCATTGCGCCTGCCACGCGCGTCGGTGCTCGTCGGCCCACCACGGCAACGGCTGGACGATGCCGGCGATCGGCTCGGCCGGGCGTTGAAGGCGAGTGCTTCCGGGCAGCGTGCGCGACTGGACGCGGTTGCGGCAAGGCTGGCGCCGCGCCTGCTGGAGCAGGGCGTTGCGCGCGAACGCGCCCGCCTCGCGGCGCCGCGCGTCACGCCCAATCTGGCCCTGTTGCGGACAAGGGTGGAATCGGGGCGCGCCGCTGTGCAGGCGGTTGCCCGACTGGCTGAAAGCCTCTCGCCCGATGCCACGCTGCAGCGCGGCTATGCGATCGTCACCAGCGACGACGGCACATTGGTAAAAGGCGCCAGCGAAGCGCTGGCATTGCGCGCGTTGCGCTTGCGCTTTGCAGACGGCACTATGGGCGTCGCAGTCAAACGCGGCGCGCCCTCCTCGCCGCAAGGCAGATTGTTCTGAAGGGAGCCCGGGCACCGGGTCGATGCGATGCTGAACTTCACCGGTGGCCGCCAGGCGCGGCTCAGATATCTGTCCGGCAGCTTCAAGGTGCTGACAGACGGCGATCATGTGCTGTGCGCCGTAACCGGCGCGCCCATCCCGCTGCAAGCGCTGCGCTACTGGAGCCATGAGCTGCAGGAGGCCTATGCCAGCGCCGAAGTGGCCGTGCAGCGCCATGGCGAGGCGAAGAAAAAAGGGCAGTTGTGAGGCAACTCCTGCCAATATTGCTGCCGATGCTGCTGGCATTGCTGGCAGCGCCGGTTCTTGCGCAGTCGATGACCATCTCCGGCCGGCCGATCCCCGGCGGGCTGCTCATCATCGGCATTCCACCCGGCGATGGCGGCCTGAAGCTTGACGGCATCCCCATCCCGGCCGCCGAGCCGGGGCGCTTTCTGGTCGGCATCCCGCGGGATGCGGTTGGCACAATGACCCTGAAAAGCTTCGGCGGGCTTGAAACCAAGGTCGTGCTCGAGCCGCGCAGCTATCGCATCCAGCGGCTGCCGGCGCTCGGCGTCACCGATGCGCCGGCGCCGCAATGGGTGCAGCGGCGCGAACGCGAGGTGGCCGTGATGCGGTCGGGCAAATGGTCTGCCGCTGCCGCACCCGCGGCCTCGGTCGGCTGGAAGCAGGCATTCGCAATTCCCGCCGTCGGGCGGGAAACCGGCGTTTATGGCTCGCAGCGCGTCTATGGTGGGCTGCCGCGATCGCCGCACACAGGCCTTGATATCGCAGCCCGCATCGGCACGCCGGTGAAGGCGCCGGCTGCCGGCATCGTTCGGGTCGCCACCGGCCCGTTCCTGCTGGAAGGCAATGTTGTCCTGCTGGATCATGGTGCCGGGCTGGTGACCAGCTACCTGCATCTCGACAGCATCTCGGTCAGGCCCGGTGACAAGGTGGCTCGCGGCGCCGTCATCGGCAGCATCGGCAACACGGGGCGCTCGACGGGTCCGCACCTGCATTGGGGAATGAGCCTGGTGCGCCCGGCGCCTGGCGGCGGGCTTGATGAAGTGCGGCTGGATCCAAAGCTGATGCTAAAGTGAGCGCTCCCGATTCACCGGCCATCCTCGCACTGTTTGGACAGGCCGACGCCTCGCGCGGTCGCGGAGACCTGGCCGCTGCGTATAACGCGCTGGAGCAAGTGGTTGCGCTCGATCCGGGCCACCCGAGAGCGCTGAACACACTGGCGCTACGGTTGCTTAACAGCGGCAATCCGCAAGGGGCTGCAACAATGCTTGCCAAGGCCGCCTATCGCGATCCGCAGGTGGCCGCCATTCGCCTGAATCAGGCAGATGCCGCCCGCGCACTTGGAGATCGGGCGGCCGAACTTGCCTTCCTGGATGCCGCACTCGCACTGGACCCCTATCTCGTGCCGGCCCTCATAAAAAAGGCGCAAGCGCTCGAATCGCAGGGCAGTGCTGCCGTCTCTGTGTGGAAAGCCGTTCTGAAAACCACGCCTCCCGGGCCGGATCGCCCCGCGCCCCTGGCCGCAATTCTTGCGCATGCCACCGCCGCAGTCGAATCCGCCGCAAATCACATCGCTGACCGCATCGCACCGGCGCTAGCCGCTGTTCGGGCTGCCCATCCCCCGGGCGCCACAGTTCGTGTGGAGCATGGCATAGACCGTTTGCTTGGGCGCCGTCGGGTGTTTGTGCCAGAGCCAACCGACCTCCTGGTTCCCAGGCTTCCGGCCGACGAATTTTTCGCGCCCACGCATTTCCCCTGGATAGCCAGCCTGGAAGCCGCCGCCGCCGCAATTCAAGCCGAATTGCAAGCCCTTCTTGCCGAAGACGGCGAAGGCTTTGCGCCTTATGTAAACATCCCCCGTGGCGTCCCGGAAAACCAGTGGGCCGAGCTTAACAAGTCTAACCGCTGGAGCGCCTGGTATCTCTGGAAAGACGGCGTGCGGCAGGATTCTGCCTGCGCGCGCTGCCCGGAAACCGCTCGCATCGTGGAAAGCCTGCCGCTCTGTGACATTTCCGGCAAGGCCCCCACGGCCTTCTTCTCCCTGTTGATGCCGGGGAGCCGGATTCCGGCCCACACCGGTGTCACCAATTGCCGCGCCATTTGCCATCTTGCGCTCGTCGTGCCGCCGAAATGCGGCTTTCGGGTCGGCTCCGAGATCCGGCAATGGCGCGAGGGCCAGGCCTTTGTCTTTGATGACAGCATCGAGCACGAGGC
>JBBRKH010000116.1:0-7024 GCA_038217965.1 Sphingomonadales bacterium
CTTGGGCTGCGCTCCGGTCATACCTTGGGTTCGCTGCGGGTGGTGTGTGGAAGCGCAGCCGGACGCCGAACCAAGCGTGTCGAGACGCATGGCAACCGGCATCGTCACAATTTCGCTGAACTCAATGCCGGAAGCCGGGGCTTTCCCTGTCCATCTTGCGCAGCAGGGCCGGCCAGGCGAGCAGGTTGCCGACCAGCTTCAGCCCGGCCCGGCCCTGATTGGCGGCCTTTTCCGGCGTGCCCTGCGGCGGATGATTGAGCAACGCCGTGCCACCCGACAGAGCAAGCACTTGCGCTTCGCAGGCGCGCTCGAGGAAATACATCTTCAGAAACGCCTCGCCGACCGTTTCGCCGAGCGTCAGCGTGCCATGGTTCCTGAGGATCATCGCGTTCTTCTCACCGAGATCTTCGACCAGCCGTTCGCGCTCCTCGAGGTCGGTCGCGACGCCCTCATAATGGTGATAGGCGATATCATCGCGTATCAGCATCGCCGTCTGGGTGATCGGCATGAGGCCGTCGGCCATGGCGGCGACGGCCTGGCCGTGCGGCGTGTGCAGGTGAATGACGGCGTGCGCATCGTCTCGCGCCATGTGGATGGCCGAATGAATGGTAAAGCCGGCCGGGTTGGTGAGATAGGGGGTTTGCATCACCGCATTGCCATGCACATCGATTTTCACCAGCGAGGATGCGGTGATTTCATCGAACATCAGATTGTAGGGATTGATGAGGAAATGATGCTGCGGGCCAGGGATGCGGACGGAGAGGTGGGTGAAGATGAGATCATCCCAGCCATAGTGCGCAACCAGCCGATAGGCGCAGGCGAGATCGACGCGCAGCGCCCATTCGGCGTCCGACACCTGCGAGCGGATGTCGGCGGACTGCTGCAGCTGGGTTGCCATCATTCTCTCCCCGCAAGCGTCGGGCCTTTCCCGGCCCGGCAAGCGTCGGAACAATAGCGCACATTGTCCCAATCGCGCGCCCATTTTTTGCGCCAGGCGAAAGGCCGCGCGCAATGCGCGCAGATTTTTTCCGGCAGATCGGATTTCTTGCGCATTTTCGCCATTGGCCGCAGATGGCAAATGGTTCGCGCCGGTGCAACAGGCTTGCCATGAAGGTGGGCTAACAGGGCCGCAGGCAGGGGAGCAACGGGCATGAATTTCACGGCAACATCGGCCACACTGGAGCGGCGCACCCTGCTGGCAGGCGCAGCCGCCGGATTGCTGCTGCCCGGCGCATTGCGGGCGGCAAAGCCGGCGCCGTTTGCCGGCTTCACGCACAGCGTGGCATCGGGCGAACCGGGCGCCACATCGATGCTGTTCTGGACCCGGTTCGTGGGTGCGGCCGGGCAATCGGTGCCACTGAAGCTGGAGATTTCCACCGATCCGCGCATGGCGCGGATCGCCAGACGCGCCGATCTGGTGGCGGAGGCGGCGCGGGATCACACCGCGCGCACGACGGTGACCGGTTTGCAGCCCGGCACGACATATTATTACCGCTTTCTCGGGCCGCAGAAATCGCGCTCGCCTGTCGGCCGCACCCGCACATTGCCCGACGGCGCCGTGTCGGCCTTCCGGCTGGGCGTATTTTCCTGCTCCAACCTGCCGTTCGGCTGGTTCAATGGCTATGGACACGCGGTTGCAGCCGACGACATCGACCTGTTCGTGCACCTTGGCGACTATACCTATGAGTATCCGCGCGGAACCTATCCCTCGGCCAGCGAAACGGTGCCCGGCCGCACCATCGAGCCAGCGGGCGAGACCATCCTCCGTCAGGACTATTGGCAGCGCTACCAGAGCTACCGCGCCGATCCCGATCTGCAGGCGATTCATGCGCGCTTCCCGGCGATCACCATCTGGGACGATCATGAACTGGCCAATGATGCGTGGCGGGGCGGAGCAGAAAATCACCAGGCCGCCACCGAAGGCCTCTGGAGCGACCGGTTTCTGGCGGCCAAGGCGGCGTATTTCGACTGGATGCCGATGTCCGATGCGCCGTGGGCGCGCTACGATCTGGGGCGGCTGGCGACCTTGTTCCGGCTGGAAACGCGCGTTTCGGGGCGCGACGAGCCGCTCGATCTGGAAAAGGCGATCAAGGCGGGGCCGAGCACGATGGCAGCGATCGCCCGGCTCCGTGACGAGCAATGGCCGGCCGGCAACCGCCAGATGCTGGGGCTTGCGCAGGAGAAATGGCTGTTCGACGAAATGGCCGCTGCCGGCCGCCGTGGCGTGCGCTGGCAGGTCCTCGCGCAGCAGGTGGTGATGGGCAAGCTGCTGATGCCGCAGAATGCCGCGGCGCTGGCCGGGCCCAACCCCAGCGCGCAGGTCGCTGCCGCCATCGGCGCGGGCACCTTGGCGGCAAAGGCCGGCCTGCCGATGAACTTCGACGCCTGGGACGGCTATCCCGCAGCGCGCGCGCGGTTGCTGGCGACGGCGCAGCGCAACGGCGTGGATCTGGTTGTGCTGGCCGGGGACAGCCACAATGCGTGGGCCAATGATCTGGTGAACGATGGTCGTCCGGCTGGCGTCGAATTTGCCGTCCACTCGGTGACATCGCCGGGCTTCGAAACCTATCTGCGCGCGCCGGCGACAGAGGTTGCCCAGGCGCTGACCAGTGCGAACCCGACGCTGCGGTGGACCGATACGGCCGGGCGCGGGTATATGCAGGTCACGCTGACGCCGGTGGAGGCGGTTTGCGAATGGCGTTTCACGGCGCCGGTTTCGGCGCGGGTGCCAAAGCTTGCATCGATGGTCCGCGGCCGCGCGACAGCCGGGCAGCGGAGGTTGCGGATGGGATGAAGGGCGGCTAACCGGCCTCGCCATGATCCCGCGCTATTCCCGCCCCGAAATGGTGGCCATCTGGTCGCCAGAAACAAAGTTCCGCATCTGGTTCGAAATCGAGGCGCACGCTTGCGATGCGCAAGCCGCGCTCGGCGTTATTCCCAGCGAGGCGGCGGCGGCAGTCTGGCAGCGCGGCGCATTCGAAGTCGATCGCATCGACGCCATCGAGGCCGAGGTGAAGCATGATGTGATCGCCTTTCTGACCAATCTGGCCGAGCATGTGGGCGACGAAGCGCGCTTCGTGCACCAGGGCATGACTTCGTCCGATGTGCTGGACACCTGCCTTTCGGTGCAACTGGCGCGGGCGAGCGACATTTTGCTGGCGGACATCGATGCGCTGCTGGCGGCGCTGAAGCGGCGGGCGCTGGAGCACAAATACACGCCGACGATCGGCCGCAGCCACGGCATTCACGCCGAGCCGGTGACCTTCGGCTTCAAGCTGGCGCAGGCCCATGCGGAGTTTGCCCGCTGCCGGGAGCGGCTGGTGGCGGCGCGCAAGGAAATTGCCACCTGCGCGATTTCGGGTGCGGTGGGCACATTTGCCAACATCGATCCGGCGGTCGAGGCGCACGTTGCGGCGAAAATGGGGCTGGAGATCGAGCCGATTTCGACGCAGGTGATCCCGCGCGATCGCCATGCCATGTATTTTGCCATATTGGGTGTCATATCATCTTCGGTCGAGCGGCTGGCAACGGAAATCCGCCACCTGCAGCGCACCGAGGTGCTGGAGGCGGAGGAATATTTCTCGCCCGGGCAGAAGGGTTCGTCGGCCATGCCGCACAAGCGAAATCCGGTGTTGACGGAGAACCTGACTGGGCTTGCGCGCCTGGTGCGGGCGGCGGTGATTCCGGCACTGGAGAATGTGGCATTGTGGCATGAGCGCGACATCAGCCATTCATCGGTGGAGCGCGGAATCGGGCCGGATGCCACAATCACGCTGGATTTTGCGTTGGTCAGATTGACCAGTGTCATCGACAAGTTGCTGATTTATCCCGATCGCATGGCCAGGAATATGAACCGGATGGGCGGCCTCATCCATTCGCAGCGCGTGCTGCTGGCGCTGACGCAGGCCGGGATGAGCCGGGAAGACAGTTACAGTGCCGTACAGAAGCACGCCATGCGCGTGTGGGAATCGGACGGCGTGCTGCAATTGCGAGATCTGCTTGCCGGAGATCCGGTTGTTACAGCGCTTCTGCCGCCGGGCACGCTCGATGAACTCTTCACACTGGAGCATCATTTTGCCCGTATCGACACCATTTTCGAGCGGGTTTTCGGCTGAAATCTGCGCGGAGCGGCAAATGACAACAATGTGAAGCTGTTGACACTTGTAAACCATGCTTTACAACGCCGCCAGGTCGCCATTTCGGAGGCTGTGAGAAAACAACACGTTAGTTACTTGGCACGGTTTTTGCTTGTGCCGCAGTGCAACAGAAAAGTGTCGCTTTGTTTCAGGAGATTTGCATGTTCAACAAGATCACCTTCGCCCTCGCCACCATAGGCTTTGCCACCATAGGCTTTGCCACCTCGGCGAGCGCTGCGGTCAACATAGTGGTCAACCCCAGCTTCGAAATGGGCTCCGGCGTCGATACCGCCAAGGGCAATTTGGACACCAGCATCACTGGCTGGACAACCTACACCCGCCTCGGCCTGCCCAGCACCGGCGCCTATTATGCTTCGACCGCCAGCTGGGACGCCTCCGACGGCCAACGCTCGGTAGAGCTGAACGGCGCCATGCAGGGCGGCATCTACCAGGATGTGATCCTGGAAGTGGGCAAGCTGTACAAGTTCAGCTTTGACTACTCGGTTGATCCGAGCGGCAGCCGGCTGAACAATCCGTTCACGGCGAGCGTGCGCTCGTTTTCCAACGGCATCTCTTACGTGCGCCCGGTTGGCCATTCGGCCACGAACATGCTGTACAATACCTTCGAAATCGTCTTCACGGCGACCAACGCCGCAAACCGCGTTTCGTTCAACAGCGGCAATGCAGGCCAATTCGGCGTTGTCATCGACGCGGTCAATCTGGCGCTGGTGCCGGAACCCGCCACCTGGGCGATGCTGATCGCTGGTTTCGGCATGGTCGGCTTCTCGATGCGCCGCCGGCGCACCGCGCTGGATAGCGTTTCCAACTGAGCGTCTGCCAAACGGCGGACGTTGAAGGGGCGGTCACCCGCAGGTGGCCGCCCTTTTCATGTTTTCATTCTATCAGATCGTAATCCTGCGGATCGGGCGCCCGGGTTGCCTGCCAATAGTCCACAAGCGCAAACGGCCAGTTCTGGCTTACCCTGCCATGGGAATTCTTGTACCAGCTGGACACGTCGGGCTGGCCCCAGGCCATGCGGCTATTTTCCGCATCCACCCGGGCGTTGAAGCGATCGTGCACATCGCGCTTCACGAGCATCGCCCGGGCACCGCTTGCTGCAAGCAGGCGCGCGCTTTCAACCACATAACGCACGCCGCATTCCGACAGGAAGATGATGGAGCCATTCACCACGATGTTGGTGTTCGGCCCGTAAATCATGAAGAAATTGGGGAAATCCGGCACCGTCAGGCCAAGATAGGCGCGCGCGTCGCCTGACCAGCGGGCGTGCAAATCGGCGCCGTCCAGGCCTTTCACTGCAAAGCTGGCCAGAAAATCCGACGCGTGAAAGCCGGTGCCGTAGACAAGCACGTCAGCCGCACGCCGGCAGCCATCGGCGGTAACCACAGCATCTGCCTCGATGCGGCTGATGGCGTCGGTGACCAGCGTCGTGTTGTCCCGCTGCAGCGCTTTCAGCCACACGCCATTGTCGCGTAGCGCGCGTTTGCCGCCGATCGGGTAGGCCGGGATGACATGGCGCAGCAGCTCCGGATGGCCTTCCACCTGGGCGGAAATCTTTTCGACGAGGGCGGCGCGAAGTTCGGCGTTGGCGGCGCCGATAGTGCCGGCCGGCCCGTTCCAGCCTTCGTCGGCGCGGGCATGGGGCAGGACACCGTCGGTCAGCATCCAGAACAGCCAGAAACGATACCATTTGTCGTAGTTCGGAATGTGCTCGATCGCCCATTTAAAGGCGTCCGGCACAGGATCGTGATAATTGTCGGCCGGGCCGAGCCAGGGAGGAGAGCGCTGATAGACATCGAGATGCGCCACCTGTCCGACGATTTCCGGCACGAACTGAAAGGCGGATGCGCCCGTGCCGATGACCGCCACACGCTTGCCCCGCAGATCGACGCTGGCATCCCAACGGGCGGAATGAAAGGCCGGGCCGGCAAAATCCTCCCGGCCGGCAATGTCGGGATAGCGCGGTTCGTTCAGCTGGCCAACGGCCGCCACCAGCATGTCGGCAGACAAGGCGACTGCACCGTGGTTGGCGCGCACCTGCCAGGTGCTGGAATCTGCGTCCCACTGCGCCGATTCCACCCGGGTCTGAAACCGGATGCGGCGGCGCAGGTCGTGATGGTCTGCAAAGCGCTGGAAATAGGCGAGCAGGACATCACCCTGCGAAAAAAATTCCGGCCAGTCGTGGTTCGGCTCGAAGGAGTAGCTGTAGAGGTGGTTCGGCGTGTCCACGCGGACGCCGGGGTAGCGATTGAGGAGCCAGGTGCCGCCGACATCGTCGTTGGCTTCCAGCACGGTTACCATCACCCCCGCCTGCATGAGGCGGTAGGCGGCGAGCAGGCCCGACATGCCGGCACCGATGACGATGGCGGAAATCTGTCGGCCGCCGGGCAGCGGCTCGGGGGCGCGGCCATCCGTGCCGTCCAGCTGCAGCTCTTCGGCCAGGAAGGGCAGATAGTGCGGCGGGATTTCGCCGCCGGCGATCCACGTCATCATCGCCTGCGCGCGATCTGGCGCAGGAACAGGCGCCGGCACCGCGGCGCCAGACAGGATCGGCCACAGCACGCGGTCGGCCTGGGCGCGGATTTCGGCGACGAAGGCCTCGCTGAAGCCGCCCATTCCGTCTCCGAAGAAATCATAGGCAGGCTTTTCGCCCTGCAGCAGCCGGTCGTCGCCCGATGCTTGCGCCACGACGACGGCGAGCGTCGGCAGATGGGTGGTGACCAGCGCTGCCTCGAAGGCTTCGCGCGAAATCTGTTTTGTGCTGGTCATCGTCGTGTCTCCCGGCGCGCATCAAAGCGTCCAAGGACGGACTTGTCGACTTATCAGAATGGCGGGCAGCCGTTGGAAATCGTCAACTTGAGAGCCGAGAC
>JBBRKH010000117.1:0-7019 GCA_038217965.1 Sphingomonadales bacterium
AGGCCGCCGGTGGATGTGCCGGCTGCCAGCCGGCCGGCGGTGTCGAGCGCCACAGCGCCCACGGTGCCGTGCGACAGAAGGTCCGTTTCGGCATCGATATCCGCCTGTTCCACGCCCACGGGCATGCAGAACCAGCCGGGCTCGTCGCCGATGGGGGGCAGATTCATCTCGCGGGCGAAATCGGTTGCGCCGGTGCCGGCCAGCAACACATACGGCGTTCGCTCCATCACGGCGCGGGCGGCACGGATCGGGCTCTGCACATTGCGGATGGCGCAGACGGCGCCGGCGCGCAACCGTGCGCCGTCCATGATCGAGGCGTCGAATTCCACCTCGCCGGCGCGGTTGGGCGAAGCGCCGCGCCCGGCCACATAGAGGCCGGACGCTTCCAGCTCGCCGACTGCCCATTCGACGCAATCCAGCGCCGGCATCCCGTCGGCAAGCCTTGCCCGGCCGGCGCCTGCCAGTTCGGCAAGATGCGCTTCCACGCGGCTGTAGTCGCGGCCAGGAGAGACGCCGGCGCCACCGTGCAGCGCGAGGGCGAAGGGTTTGGTCATCGGGCAGTCTCTTTCCAGGGGAACGGACCGGGCATGGGCTTCAGGCCGATCCCGCGCGAGGCATCGAGCGCGATTTCGGAGCCCGCAGGCATCGTTGCCACCGAGACGCCGGAAGCGGTGAACGGCAGCCCGGTGCCGGCGGTGGCTGCGCGGGCATCGACCACGGTGATCGTGCCACTGCCGAGCGCCTTTGCAATTCCGCTTTCCAGATCGACCACCAGCGCGGTGTCTTCGTCGATGCCGAATCCGAAGCGCTGGGCCGAGGGTTGCTCGAACAGCGCGCGGGTCAACCGGCCGAGGCGGTCTCGCTCGGAGAAATGTTGGTCCACCAGGCCGTCCGGCAGGAATCCAAGCCCCTGGCCGAGCACCAGCGCAGTGTTGGATTCGTCCGGATCGAGGCGCGGCTGCACCGGCTGGCTCAGTGCGGTGCGGCTGTCGCCGTTCAGGATCATGACGCGGCTCATGATGGCGGCGCCCGCCGAGGTTCCGCCGATCACCGCGCCTGCAGCCAGACGCGCGCGAATGGCAGCGAGCATCGGCGTGTCGGCGCCGTTTTCGCACAGCAGGCTGCGGGTGATGCGCGACTGGTCGCCGCCGGCGAACCATATGCCACCGGCGCCAAGGATTTTTGCGATTTCGCGGCTGTCGGTCGCATTTCCGGCCCAGCGGCTTTCGTCCACGGCTGGCGTTTCGGGATCGTCCATGGTCGCCAGATGCACAAGCACGACATCGGCAGGACTGCCGCCGTGCCGTTCGAGGGCTGCGGCGAGCCGGCGGGCAGAGCCGGCGGGTTCGCTCGACGCTGCCGGGATCACTGCGATCGTGGGGGCACCTTGCATGCGCAGGTCGAGGAAGGCGCGGTGCACGGCGGCATTGCCCGGCGAGAGGGCGCCGCCGGCGATGACCAGCGAGCCGGGCGCGGCTTGTGCTGCGGAGGCAGGCAGGGCGAGCAGGAGAGCAATACCGCATACTGCCGACCACAAGCCGTCGCCGGCCGGCGGAACGCCGCGAGCGCGACTGCGCGCCGGCCGATAGGCCGAACTCGGTGAGGTTTCCTGGTCGAGCTTTGGCAAAAGGCGCATCAGCTGTATCCACCTGCGTGGGCGCCGATCACGAACACCGACGCCAGTGCATAGGCGCCCAACATCGGCTTCCAGATGAAGCGCAGCCAGACTGCATAATCCACCCGCGCGGCCGCGAGGCACCCCATCAGCGAAGCCGAGGTGGGCACCAGCAGATCGCCGAGCCCGGCGGCGAGCTGAAAGGCAAGCACGGCGGTCTGCCGTGTGACGCCCGAAAGATCGGCAAGCGGGGCCATCAGCGGCATGGTGACGGCGGCCTGCCCCGATCCGGAGGTGATGAAGAAATTGATGACCGACTGCACGACAAGCATGCCCCAGGCTGTGAGCCATTGCGGAAGCGCGGCGGTGAATCCGGCCGCCGAATTCAGCAGGCTGTTGAACAGGCTGTATGCCGCCGGGTTGTCGCCGCCGGCGAGCAGCATGATGCCCTTTGCCATGCCGACCACCAGCACGGCCGGAAGCAGTCCGGCGGCGCCGTCGCGGAAGGCTTCGGCCAGCGCGTTCGGCCCTTCCACCAGCTTTGCCGCCCAGGCGACCAGCCCGATCGCCAGGCCCATCGCCATGAATTGCGCGGCAATTTCGGGCAGGAAATAGCCGCGCGCGGTCACCCCCCAGCCGACCCAGATCACCGTTGCCAGCAGCAGTAGCAGGATGACCACATCGCCGCGCCGCAGCGCTTGCGGCGCTGCCGATGCCGAGCTTTCGACGCGGCGAAAATGGGCATCGCCCGCCCGCGTCAGCGAGCGTTCCGGATGCTGCCGGATATGCCGCGCATAGAGAAACGTGCCGGCCGCTCCGAGCGCGGTGAACAGGGCAAACATGGCAAGGCGAAGCTCGATGCCGGACAGCGCCGGCACGCCGGCGATGCTTTGCGCGATGATGAGGCTGAACGGGTTCATCCAGCTGGTGGCAAAGCCGATCTGCGTGGCCAAATAGCATACGGCGAGCGCTGTCAGGCTGTCGTAGCCGGCCCTGACCAGGGCCGGGGTCAGGATGAGGGTGATGGCGATGGCTTCTTCCGACATGCCGAACACCGCGCCGGCTGCCGAAAACACCAGGAACAGCAGGATGATGAAGCCGCTCGATGCGCCACGCTTGCTGAGCAGCCGGCCAATCCCGCGATCGATGGCGCCGGTTGCTGTCACCATGCCGAACACGCCGCCGATGACCAGCAGGAAGGCCATCAGGCCGATGGTGGCGCCGGTGCGGCTGCCCGTTACCAGGCCTTCGAACAGCAGGTTGACGAAGCCGACGCTGCCATCGGTGCCGAACAGTGGCGCCGGTAACGGACCATCGGCCAGCTCGAAGCTGCCGGGGACCAGTCGCGGCGGGCTGCCGTCCATCACCGTGAAGCGGCCGGGCGTGACGAACCATGTGGCCGCCCATGCGAGGATCGCCAGCATGAGGACGATCAGCAAGGTGTCTGGCATCCGCATGGTGCGCGGAGCAGCGGGCTCGGCCATGGAATGCCTCTCAGCTGGAAAACGGACTTGCTCGCGGGCATGCCCGCGAGCAAGCGAACACGCAATCAGAAGCGGTGCGTCAGCCGCGCCGTGATGAAGCGCCCGACGAGATCGTGGTTGAAGCGATCGACATTGGAGGTCGAACCCAGCACCAGCGGCGGCGTCTTGTCGAAGATGTTGCGCACGGTGAGCGCAACTGTCGTGTTCTCCATGATGTCGTAGCGAAGGTTTGCGTCCATGGTGAAATAGCTGGCCACGTTCACGATGGTGCCGGGTGCAAGGCCAACCGCTTCCAGCGTGCGGGTATCGGGATCATCCCGGTAGCCGCTGGTGTAGAAGCCCGAGAGGGTGGCCCCGAACGGACCGTTGCGCCAACGCACGCGGCCGGTTGCCACGAACTTTGGATAGAGGAATTTGCCGGCCAACTCTTCCAGCGGTGAGCTGCTGGAAGCCTGGCGATCGAATTTGATGAGATAGGTTGCGTCGAACAGCAGGGTGAAACTGCCCACCGATGTGTCCGGCAGGCGGTGGGTGTAGGCGATGTCGATGCCTTGCGTCTTCTGGAAGCCGAGGTTGCCGAGCTGGAAATGCGCATCTGTCACGATAGCCGAGACAATGTTTCCGGCGGCATCGCGCACGATGTTGCGCGCTTCAAGGCCGGGCGCGCCCGTTGGCAGAGCGTTCTGCGCGACGACCGGGAAATCGCCGGCAAGTGCGCGGCGGATGAAGTCGCTTTCGTCGATTCCCACCAGGTTGCGGTGATCGATGTTCCAGTAGTCCAGCTTCAGCTCGATGTCCGGCGTGGGCAGGAACACGGCGCCGAGGCCCCAGGTGGTTGCGTCTTCGGCTTCGAGGTCGCGGTTGCCGACCTCTTCCGAGAGCAGCGCCTGGCCGGTGGCGAGGGGATTGCCGCCGCAGGCCGCCGGCGTTTCGGCGCAGCGCACGCGGAACGACGACAGCAGCACGCCGGCGCCTGATTGCGCGAGGCCGGGCGCGCGGAACGAATTGGAGATGTTGCCGCGCAGGATCAGCTGCTCAAGCGGCTGCCAGCGCACCGTCAGCTTCGGATTGAAGTCGTCGCCGAAATCGTTGTAGCGGTCGTAGCGGCCGGCCAGCTGCACATCGAGGGCATCTGCGAGCGGCAGATAGACTTCACCGAACAGCGAGATCTGGGTGCGCGACGCGCTCGCGCTGGTCGACGAAAAGCCGAGGATCGGCTCCGGGTTCGCGCTGGTGGCGACCGCTTCGCCCGAGGGTCGGTCGCTGACGCTCTCGCTGCGCCATTCGGCACCGATCGCCGCCCTCACCGTGCGGCCGTTGAAATCGAACAGATCGCCCGAGGCCACTGCGTCGAACTGCAGGCTGCGCGACGATCCGCGCCGCTCGGCGGTGGTTTCGAGCAGCTCCTTGACGCCGGCCGCCTGCGTCCCCTGGCCGCCGAACGGATTGTACCACAGCGTCGTTTTGCCGGCCGCTTCGCAGGTGTTGCCGACAAAGACCGGACGACGCGCAAACGTGTCGGTCCAGCGGCTGACCCTGGAGCCATCGGTGCAGATGTTGCCGAGATTGAGATCGTTGAATGCAGCCGAGCGCACGAGGCCGGAGGTGCCCTGCTGCACCCGATCGTTGCCGCCGGTGGTCATGGTTGTGCGGACGTTCCAGCCGCTGGCCATGTCGATGTCGAAGCCGGTGGTGAAGCGATAGCTGTCGGAGCGGATTTCCACCCCGCGCGGATCGGGATATTTGCCCCAGGCAAAGATGGCCCGCCGGTTGAAGCAGCTGAAGTCCACGCAGGCGCCTTCGGCGGCAAGGTCCGCCTTCAGGCCGGCCGGATAGTTGGGATTCTGCGGATCGGTTGGCGCGCGGGAGAAATTGGCGGGTGACGTGACGCTGGAGCTGTCGGTGTGGGAATAGATGAATTCGTTGAACCATGTGAAGCTGTCGGTGATTTCCATGCGATGGCTGGCGACGCCGCCATAGCTCTCCAGTTCGGCGTCCGCGGTCACGAATGCGTTGGTGTTGACCGTGCAGAATTCACCCAGATCACCGGTGCCGAACTGGTCGGTCGGGCAGCCCGCACCGCCGGGGCCTTCGGTCTGGTCCAGCTCCATCCGGCGAAGATCGTTGAAGCTGGGGAAGAAGCCCTGCTGCGACGGCCGCAGCGATACGGCTGAAATCTTCCGGTCGCGAAGGAAGAAGGCGTTGCGCTTGGTATATTGGCCGACCAGCATGAAATGGTTATCGCCGGCGCGAAAGCCGCCCACGGCCGATACGCGGAAGCGGCCTTCGTTGCTGCTGGCGGTGGAGTCGCCATAGCTGGCTTCCAGCTCCAGACCTTCGAAATCGTCGCGCAGAATGAAGTTGACGACGCCGGCAACGGCATCCGCGCCATACAGCGCCGACGAGCCGTTGGGCAGCACATCGATCCGGTCGATCGCTGCGTCAGGGATCGAGTTGATGTCGATGAAGCTTTCCTGGCCATTGGCGAACGACGAAATCGATGCGCGACGGCCGTTGATGAGGGTGAGCGTGGCGGACACACCGAGGCCGCGCAGCGAAACTCCGGCCGAGCCGGTTGGCGAATCGCCCGACAAGGGCCCGGAATTGGCGGTGGAGAAGGTGCCGCGGCCGCCGCGCGTCTGCGGCAGATCCTTCAGCACATCGATGATCGATGTCGCGCCCGTTTCCAGAATGGCGTTGCGGTCAAGCGTGATGGCCTGCACGCCGCCCTTCAGATCGAGGCCCTTGATCAGCGTGCCGGTGACGGTGATGTCTTCGGCGGCGGCTGCCACCGGGCCTGTGGCGACCGGTTCGGCGGTCTGCGCGGCCAGCGGGCTGGCAAGCGCGATGGCGATGATGGTGGCGAGTGGCCGGCTGGCGAGAGATTGGGCGGCAGGATGCTGAAGGTTGCGCATGGAGGTCCCCTTGGTAGATCGAATACTGGGCGCCGGGCCACGCGGGATGCGAAAAGGAGGCGCGCATACAAACGCGCCAGCCGGTCTGTGCCGTCTGCCCCTCAGCCCTTGCGCCCGAACAGCCGGCGCAGGCGCGCCGGCACGGGCACAGCGCGGCTACTCGTTGAAGTAGGCGGTCAGGTGATACTGAACTGTGCGGCGCACCAGCACCTGATGCCGGGCGCGCCGATTGGCGCGCGAGACGGATTCAGAAAGGATGGTTACGAGACTGTGCACGATTCGGCCCATTAGGGGCGGCTTTGCTGCCGTGCAAGCCCCTTGTGGGAGCCATGCGACGAATGGCGAAACGCACGGCGGGTCCGGCGTCGGCACAATGTCGGTGGCATGGGTGACGGCTTGCGGCGCTGTCTGCCGTCGCCGCAGGCAAACCCTATCCTTCTGTTGCAGCCGCCCGATTCGCCACCAGATCGGCCACCACGGAAGGATCGGCGAGTGTCGAGATGTCGCCCAGGTTCGACACATCATTCTCCGCGATCTTGCGCAGAATGCGGCGCATGATCTTGCCGCTGCGGGTCTTGGGCAGGCCGTCGGCGAACTGGATCACGTCGGGCGTGGCGATCGGGCCGATTTCCTTGCGCACCCAGGCCACGAGTTCGCGGCGGAGCGCCGTATCGCCCACTTCGTTGGCGTTGAGGGTGACGTAGGCGTAGATTCCCTGGCCCTTCAGGTCGTGCGGCATGCCGACGACGGCGGCTTCGGCGACCTTGGCGTGCGCGACGAGCGCGGATTCAATTTCGGCCGTGCCCATGCGGTGGCCCGACACGTTGATGACATCGTCGACGCGACCGGTGATCCAGAAATAGCCGTCGGCATCGCGGCGGCAGCCGTCGCCGGTGAAGTATCTGCCTTTGTAGGTGGTAAAATAGGTCTGGAAGAAGCGCGCGTGATCGCCCCAGACGGTGCGCATCTGCCCTGGCCAGGAGCGGTCGAGCACGAGATTGCCTT
>JBBRKH010000118.1:0-6999 GCA_038217965.1 Sphingomonadales bacterium
GGCATGGCCGATGTGCAGCGAGCCCGTCACATTGGGCGGCGGGATGACGATAGTGAACGGCTTTGCCTCCGGCCGGGACGGACGGAATGCGCCGGTGGATTCCCAATGTGCATACCAGCGGGCTTCGATTGCGGCGGGGTCGAACGTCTTGTCGAGTGTCATGTTGTCGAGTGTCATGGCGGCCCGGATAGCCGGGGGTGGCCGCATTGGCTAGCTCTTGCCCAGCAGCCTCTCGATGTGTTCGGCCGTCAACTTTTGCACGATTTCCGGCATATGCGCGGCCAGCCATGCATCCACTTGCGGGCGGATCAGCTCGGCGAGAAAGTCTTCCACGGTGCGCTGCGAAGCCGGCGGGGCGCGGCGAAGCGGAGCAGACGGCGCGGCAGCGGCGGGGGTGCCTTCTTCGGCTGGCTCACCGACAGCAGGCAATGCGGGCGCATCGCCGCCCACCGTTGCGCGGATCGAATCCAGAATGGCCGCCAGCCCCGGATCAAGCGCTTTCTTGCCGGTCATTGCGGGCCGACCAATAGCACGACATTCCTTTGGCGATCGGTGCGCGGATCGGGGTCTGCGCCGAATTCGTCCCAGCTGTTGCGCACCCGGTTCGTATTCGCCGCCGGATCGTAGCGCCCGACGGGCGCATTCGCGAGCACGATTTCGAGATCTCCCATCGTCGCGTAGAGGCGATAGGCGGCAACATATTTCTCGCGTTCCGCCTGCACCAGATTGACACGGCTGTTCAGCAATTCCTGCTCGGCGTTCAGCACATCGAGAATGTCGCGGCTGCCGACCTGGTTTTCCTGGCGAACGCCTTCGGCCGCCAGCTGGTTTGCGGACACCTGCACACGCGATGACACGATGACCGCGTCGGCCGTCTGCACCAGTGTCCAGTTGTCGGTCGCGCTTTCCGACACAAGTCGCTCGGACAGGCTGATGTCTTCCAGCCGTTCGCTCTGCCGCGCCTGCGAGCGGCGCACGCCCGACGTGATCGCGCCGCCGGTGAAAAAGGGCACCGACGCGCTGAGCCCGAGCTGTGGATTGAAGCCCGAGCGGCCGCCAAGATCGCCGCCGCTGAAGTGGCTGTATTGCGCCAGGGCGTTGACACCGATCGAGGGCAGGCGTTGCGCCTTTGCTGCGCGGACATCGTCGGCCGCGGCCTTTTCCTCCAGGCGCGCTGCCAAAAGCGATGGATTGTTCGCAAATGCAATGTCCCGGGCGGCCGCCGGCGAGGGCGGAACGACAGGGAGCGGCGGCAGCGGCTGCAGATCCAGCGGCGGCCGGCCGACCAGGCGCTGGTAGGCCTGCTCGGCCAAGACCGTCACACCTCTGGAGGCAATCAGATTGGACTGTGCGGCGGCAAGCCTCGCGTCGCTCTGGGCAACGTCGGTGCGGGTGACATCGCCCACTTCGAAACGGTCCCGCGATGCGCGCAGCTGCTGCTGCAGCACATTGACCTGATTCTGGTTGAGCTTGACGATCTCCCGGGTGCGCAGCACATCGGCATAAGCAGTCACCGTGTCCACGATGATCTGATATTCGATTGCGCGGACGCGGGCGCGGGCCGCCAGGATGCGGGCTTCGGCGGCACTGATGGTGGCGCGGATGCGCCCGCCTTCCCATATCGACTGATTGAGCGACACGCCGGCATTGGAACGCCGGCCGGAATCGCCGAAACGATCCGACAGTTCCTGTGTCACGCCGCCCGACAGGCCGACAGACGGCCGGGTGCCGCTTCTGGCGAGCGGCAGATCTTCATCGACTTGGCGCAGTTGGGCGCGGGCGCCGGCGATTTCCGGATTGGAGGAATAGGCGGATGCAATCGCCTGCGGCAGCGTATCGGCAAGGGCAGGGGCGGCAAGCAAGGTTCCGGCAAGCAGCAAGGGTGCAGGGGAGAGGCGCATAGGGGGCTTTCAGAAACGGAAGACTGGCGGCTTCCGGAAGGGCGACAGGAGGGCGGCGCCGGCGGCTGCAATGGGTTCGAAACGCACGGTGTCTCCGCGCTTCGAGCCCAGCGCAGCGCGGGAAACGCCATCGCTGCCAACAACGATTGCTGCAACCCGGCCCCCCTCGGCCAGTTGCGCAATCAACGACGGCGGGAGCAGTTCGATCGCGCCGTCGATCAGCATGAGCGTGTACGGCCCGGCGGCCGGCCAGCCGGCTTCCAGAGGGCCCTCGACGACGGTCACACTGCGTCCTGCAAGGCTCCTTCTGGCGACGTTGGCCAGCGTGGCATCCGATTCGAGGGCCGTCACCGAGCGGGAAAGGTGCGACAATATGGCAGTCGAATAGCCGGTTGCCGCCCCGACAACCAGAACAATGTCTTCCGGCCGGGCGGCGGCTGCCTGCAGAAGGTGGCCCAGGCTGAGCGGTGGCATCAGCTCACGGGCCTCGCCGACCGCCTGCGCCGAATCGCTGTAGGCCAGCGCACGGCGGGCAGGTGCCACAAAGTCTTCGCGGGGAACTGCATAGAGCGCAGCAACCAGCCGGGTGGAAACAACGCCGCAGGGCTTCAGTTGGCTTTCGATCATCGCCTCGCGCGCAATCGCCAAATGTGCGTCAGGCGCGGAGATGAGAGCAGCGGCAACGGTCACGAACACCCCTTAGACTCTTGCGCTGCGCTGTGCCAAGGCGCTTTCGCTGCACGCAATAGCCTTGCGGGCCGTTCTCGCCAAGAGGATGATGGTGCCTGATATTGGGGGATCGGCAGTTCATGGCAGAGCCATTAAGGCATATCGTGATTGTGGGCGGCGGCTCGGCTGGCTGGATGGCGGCCGCCGGGCTGGCTGCCGGACTGGGTTTGGGCAAGGGTGGCGGGCCGACCATCACGCTCGTCGAATCCGAGGAGATCGGCATCGTCGGCGTGGGCGAGGCGACCATTCCGCCCATCCGACAGTTCAACCAGCAGATTGGCGTCGACGAAGCGGATTTTCTGCGGGCGACGCAGGGATCGTTCAAGCTGGGCATCGAATTCGTCAACTGGGGTTGGCAGGACAATCGCTACTTTCACCCGTTCGGGCACTATGGCGCGGATTTCGATCCGGTGCCGCTGCACCATTGGTGGCTGCGCGAGCGGGCAAGGGGAGATGCCACTCCGCTGGAGGAGCATTGCATGGCCTGGGGCATGGCCAGGCGAGGCCGCTTTTCGCCGCCGACGCGCGATCAGAAGCTGGTGCAATCCACGTTCGATTATGCTTATCATTTTGACGCGGCGCTGTATGGCAGGTTTCTGAGGGTGCATGCCGAACGGCTGGGTGTGCGGCGGGTGGAAGCGCGGGTGGTTGCGGCCGAATGCGCGCCCGACAGCGGCGATGTGACAGCAGTGAACCTTGCCGACGGCAGGCGGATCGCCGGTGACCTGTTCATCGATTGCTCCGGATTTCGCGGGTTGCTGATCGAGGAGGCGCTGCACACCGGGTACGAGCATTGGGGGCACTGGCTGCCTTGCGATCGGGCCGTTGCGGTGCCCTGCGCACATGCCGAAGGGAAGGGCGGCGGCTTCACTCCCTACACCCGTTCGACCGCGCACGCCGCCGGCTGGCAGTGGCGCATCCCGCTGCAGAACCGCATCGGCAACGGCCATGTCTACAGCAGCGCGCATATCTCCGACGATGACGCGACGGACACGCTGCTGGCGCATCTGGACGGGCCACCGCTGGCGGAGCCACGGCTGCTGCGCTTCACAACCGGTCGCCGGAAGCAGGCATGGCGGGGAAACGTCGTTGCCATCGGGTTGGCGGCCGGCTTCATGGAGCCACTGGAATCGACCTCCATTCATCTCATCCAGAGCGCCATCGTGCGCCTGCTGGCGCTGTTTCCCGACCATGACATCTCGCCGCTGGTCCGCGACGAGTATAACCGCATCACCAGCGACGAATGGGAGCGCGTCCGCGACTTCCTGATCCTGCACTACCACTTGAACCGGCGGACCGATTCCGCACTCTGGCGCGATTGCGCCAGCTATGCGGTGCCCGACACGGTGCAGCACCGGATCGACCACTTCCGGGCCTTTGGCCGCACGGTTGCCTATGGCTACGAGCTGTTCCAGAATCCGAGCTGGCTGGCGGTCCACATCGGGCAGGGCAACCTGCCCGATCGCTGGGATCCGCTGGTGGATCAGCGGCGGCATGTGGATGCCGCCGCGCGGCTCGCCAGCCTGCGGCGGGTGATCGGCCAGGCGGCGGATGCCATGCCCGACCATGCGGAATTCATCGCGGGCTATTGTGCAGCCGTGAACCCTATAAAGACAGTTGGCGGTCCGCCTTGACGACATAGTCGTTGAACTGCGGGTGATCGAAATCGCCATGCGAATAAATTTGCCGATGCCAGCGGCGCGACGGCGCATATTCAAACTCCAGATGGGTCAACGGATCTAGCCCCTTGCGCGGATAGTCGCGGCGATATTCGTTGATCGCCAGCGGCACGCCGACGGCAGGCCCTACATGGCCGAGGTTCGAGCTCATGATGTCATCGAAATAGCAGAGAATGCGCGGCAGCCGGTGCACTGCTTCGATATCAAAAATGCGGAACGCCGCAACGGTGGAGGAATAATAGTCGAGGTCGAAGGAAATTGCGCCGATGGGTGGTGGATTGTGGCTGGCGGCGAAGCCGGCGACTGTGTCTTCCACCAATCCCAGGACCAGCTCGGCCTTGCCCAGCCGCTTCCGAAGCGCCGCTTCGTCCATTGCGAAATGCGCTTCCTGCCAGACATAGGGCAGGTCGCGATAATCTTCAGGGGGCGGCAGTCCTATCCCGGTATCAAAGCCGAAAACCCGTACTTTTACGCCGGTAACCTTTTCAATCCTGTCCGCATGCGCCTGCATCGCAAGCAGTCCACGCCCGCCCGCCACGCCAAACTCAAGCGCCGATATTTCCGGCAGTCCCAATCGCAAGGCCAAGTCGGCAGCGCGCAACAGTATATAGGCGTAGTTGGGTCGCTCGATGGCATTCAGCCGCACAAGCCGATCGATGTCGGAGGCGTATCGACTTTCGATTGTTGCGTCGCGGAAATATTTCAGAGTCTTGCGCACTGCATTTGCTCCAGGAATACAAGTGGTCGATATTTGGCTTTATGTTCGTGGAAAATAATGGAATTTTTCTCAATCGTAAAGCGGCGACATACGCAAAAACTCCGGGCTGCGCGAATGAGACTGATACTTGACAGGAATCTACGTTTTACAGTAGGACTCTGAGTCGCAAGCAAGCTTGCGAATGACGTGCGAATCCCGGAGGGCAGATTCCGCAATGGTTGGTGGTATAACGGATCGATCCTTGTTGTCCATTGAAGTCGATGAGGGCTTCATGCATCTGGACCGCCAAAGCTGTATTGCTGCGGGACAGGCGGGACATGCAGCCTATGTTGAGGCAAGTCCTTTTCCGCATGCGATTTTTAATGATTTTCTACCGCTGGATATGCTGCAGCGGGTGGTGCGTGAATTCCCCCGGCCCGAAAGTGGTCGATTTGACAATGCCCAGTCGCGGCTGAAAACCGGCTATCAACTCGACAAGATTGCAAGCCCTTGTATAAATGGGCTTATCAACGCGCTGAACGCGGCGCATTTCCTGAGTTTTCTGCAAGAATTGACTGGAATTGCAGGGTTGATTCCAGACCCGTGGCAGGTTGGCGGGGGGCTGCACGAAACACGTCGCGGCGGCCATCTCAGCATTCATGCTGACTTCAACAAACATCCGCAGATGAATCTGCGGCGCCGTCTCAATCTCATCCTGTTCCTGAACGAGGATTGGGACGAAAGCTATGGTGGACACTTGGAGTTGTGGGCGAAGGACATGGCGCATTGCGAATCCAGAGTGCTGCCGACCATTGGCACTGCGGTTATCTTCAATACGGACGCAGATTCCTTCCATGGACATCCCGATCCGCTGACCTGCCCGGAAGATCGCACGCGGCGCAGTCTCGCGCTATATTATTATACCGCTGACCTGGCGGCCAAGGAGGCATCGCGCACGACGGACTTTCAGGTTCGGCCGGCGAGCAGTGATGCGCGCGATTACAGCACGCGGTCGCGCGAGTTGCTGCGCGATCTCTGCCCACCTGTGGTTTATCGCATGCTGCACTGAACGCCTCTGCGCGATCGTGTCGGGAGCTACGCATAGGAGTCGCGCCGATACCCGTCAGCTGGCTTTTGGGACGCGCAGCATGGCCAGCGCGGCGGCTATCAGCACGGCGGCGGCAATTGCCATCGCCCACACCGGATTGCCCGGAAACAGCGCTTTCATCACTGTCCCCATGACGGATGATACCATCAGCTGCGGCAGCACGATGAAGATGTTGAACAGCCCCATATAAACGCCCATTTTTGCCTGCGGCAGGGCGCCCGAGAGGATGGCATAGGGCATCGTGAGGATGGACGCCCAGGCGATGCCGATCAGCACCATCGAGCCGACCAGCAGATCGGCATCGCGGATCACGAGGAACGATGCAAAGCCGAGCGCGCCGGCCAGAAGCCCGATGATGTGCGTCGCTCGCCGGCCGAAACGGGCCGCCACGGCGGGCAGCGCGAAGGCATAGAGCGCTGCCACACCGTTGTAGATGGCAAACAGCACGCCAACATAGTCCGCGCCATCATTGTAGGCCTTGCTTGCCGTGTCGGTGGTGCCGAACATCTGCTGCGTAACGATGGGCGTGGTGTAAATCCACATGATGAACAGCGCGATCCAGGTGAAAAACTGCACGAGGGCAAGGCGCCTCATCGTGTGCGGCATGGTGACCAGATCGGAGATGACCCGGGTGAACAGGCCGGGCCTGGCGCCCGCCATGGCACGGCGGCGGGTGAATTCCTGCGCTCCGCCATAGGCGAGCAGGGCGGCGCCCAGGATATAGACGGGTTTGTCGAGGTTGAACTGGGCAACGAGGATGATTGCGATGGCACCTGCGGTTGCCCACCAGAAGCCGTTCAGCGGGACTGCGAGGGGTTCTTCGGCCGTATCTGCCGCGCTGGTGCCTTCGAAGCGGTGCATTTCGTCCGGTGAATATTCCTTTGT
>JBBRKH010000119.1:0-6908 GCA_038217965.1 Sphingomonadales bacterium
AGCCCACCCAGGCGTCGTTCAGGTAGCGCCCGGCATCATATTCGGTGGTGACACCGTAGCCGCCCAGCACCTGCACGGCGAGTTCTGCGTTTCGGATGGCCATATCGACCGCGACCGCCTTCGCCATCGGTGCCAGCTGCATTGCCGCGCGCAGCGGGTCGCTCTCGCATGCGGCCGCCGCCTGCCACACATGCAGCCGCGCGGTTTCCACATTGATCGCCATTTCAGCAAGCTTCAGCGCCACGGCCTGGTGCTGGTGGATCGCCATCCCGCCCGACTTGCGCTCTCGTGCATAGCTGCGCGCATGATCGAAAGCCGCGCGCGCCAGCCCCACGAAGCAGGCCGCCAGGCACACCGGCATTTCCGGTACCGATCCGAACGCCATCGCGGCGCCGCCGCGCTGGCCGATCAGCGCATCGCCGGCCAGCTGCACAGCATCTAGAACCAGCTCCGCATGCGTCGTGAGCGGCCAGCCGATCAGCTTTGTCTTGCGGCCGACCGACAGGCCCGGCGTGCCGGCGGGCACAAGGAAGATGGAGAGCCCGGTGAACACCGGCTGTTCGGGATCGGTGCGGGCAATGATGAAATAGCGGTCGGCCGCGCCGGCATTGGTGATAAAGGCGGACTTGCGACCCGAGAGCAACCAGCCGTCGCTGGTTTCGCGTGCCGAAAGTTTCGGCCCCAGCTTCGCGTCGCTGCCTGCCATCAGCAATTCTGACCCTGCAACATCGGGTTCCGACTGGGCGCCGGCCAGCACCATGGCGGGCGCATCGGCGAAATCGCGCATGAACTGTTCCGCTGCTGCCCCGCCGGCCCGATGCGCCAGCAGTGGCATGCAGGCCGTCAGCGCGAAATAATCCGACGCGATGCCGACGTCGGCCGCGCCAAGCTCTTCCAGCATCAGCGCGGCATCGAGGCAGGAGCCGCCGGTGCCGTTGAGTTCCACCGGCAGGAACAAGCGGGTGAAGCCGAGTGCTGCCCCTTCGGCAAACACCGGCTGCACCAGCGGCCAGGGATCGTCGGGCACGCCGTCGCGTTTTGCCCTCGCCACCAGCGGCCGCAGATGGCGGTCGGCGAAGCCTCTGGCGGTGGCAATCAGCAGCTGCTGTTCCGAAGTCGGTGCAAAACCGATCATGGGCATTCTCCTGCCGGGACGATGCCGGCGCCCGGCGGCTGCGAAAAGCCCATTTCGCAGGCGCCCCCCATGAATATTGGTGAGGAGTCGCGGCCTGCTTTCTATTCGCGGCCGACCCGTTGCGGGCCTAGCGTGGCCCAATGGTGGCGCCCGCAGACAGTTTCGTTGCCGACCGGCTGCCGCCGCCCGAAAGCTGGCCGCAATTTCTGTTCGACCGGCCGGAGCTGCAGTATCCGGAGCAGATGAACGCCGCTGTCGAGCTGCTCGATCGCGCAGTCTCCGAAGGGGAGGGCGGGCGGACGGCCATCGTCAACGACAGCGGGCAATGGAGCTATGCCGAGCTCAAGCGCCTTTCGGACCGCATCGCCGGCTTGCTGGTTGCGGATGGTGGCCTCATCCCCGGCAACCGGGTGTTGCTGCGCGGGCCGAACAGCTTCACCCTCATCGCCTGCTGGTTTGCCGTGCTGAAGGCCGGTGGGGTCGTTGTTGCCACCATGCCGATGCTGCGCGCCGGCGAACTCGGCCCCATATTGCACAAGGCGGAAATCAGCCACGCCATCGTGGACAGCCGCTGCCTTGAGGACTGGCGCGCCGCTGCCGACGCCAGCCCGCACCTCCGCTGGACGGCGACCTACGACGGCGACGCCGGGACCGGCGCGCTTGAAGCACTGGCAGCGGAGCAGCCGGATGGCTTCACGCCCCACATCGGCGCGTCCGACGCGCCTGCGCTCATCGCCTTCACATCGGGCACCACCGGCGTTCCCAAAGGCTGCGTGCACGATCATCGGGCGCTGCTGGCGCCCGCCGACAGCTTTGCCCGCCATGTGCTGAAGCCCGAGCCTGGCCAGCGCTGGTGCGGGTCGCCGCCGATTGCGTTCACCTTCGGACTGGGCGCCCTGGTGCTGTTCCCGTTCCGCTTCCGCGGCACGGCGGTCACCATTGAAAACGGTAGCCCGCAGGCAATGCTGGATGCCGTCGCGCGGCATCGGGTGCAGATGCTGTTCACTGCCCCCACCGCCTACAAGGCGATGCTGGGGCTGCTTGCCGACGCGGATATCGGATCGCTGAAGGCCTGCGTTTCGGCCGGCGAGCATCTTCCGCCCGCTGTCCTTGCAGCGTGGGAAGGTGCCACCGGGCTCAGGCTGATCAACGGCATCGGTGCCACCGAGCTCATGCACATTTTCATTGCGGCGGCCGGCGATGCAATTGTTCCGGGCGCCACCGGAAAGGTGGTGCCGGGTTATCAGGCCTGCGTGTTGGACGCCGATGGCAACCCGCTTGCGGTGGGCGATGGCCGGCTTGCGGTGCGCGGGCCGACCGGTTGCCGCTATCTCGATGACCGGCGCCAGGGCAGTTATGTCACCGATGGCTGGAATGTCACCGGAGACAGCTATCGAATGGATGCAGAAGGCTATTTTCACTATCTTGCCCGCTCCGACGACCTGATCGTCTCGGCCGGCTACAACATCGGCGCGCCGGAAGTGGAGAATGCGCTGCTCGCGCACGCCGCCGTTGCCGAATGCGCGGTGATCGGTGTGCCCGATGCGGATCGCGGCATGATCGTGAAGGCCTATATCGTCTGCAGCAACGGCAGCAGCGGAAGCTCGGCGCTGGCGGCCGAATTGCAGGCGCATGTGAAGGCGACCATTGCGCCCTACAAATATCCGCGCGCGGTCGAGTTCGTCTCGGCGCTACCGAAAACCCTTACCGGCAAGCTGCAGCGATACCGGCTGCGCGAGGAGGCAGGATGACCGACGAAGAAGCGGCGAAGCAGGCGATCTACGCTTATGCGCGTGCGGTTGACCGGCTGGATGCGGCGCTGCTGAAAGCTGCCTTCTGGCCCGATGCCCGTATCGCGCTCGGCAGCATCTACGCAGGCCCTCCGGACGGTTTCGCCGATCTGGCGATGGGGTTCATGGGGATGTTTGCCGCCACCCGCCACGACGTGTCGAACATCAGCCTTGCGCCGATGGGGAAAAGCATCGGCTATGAAGCCTATGTCCGCACCTGGCACTGGCAGCGCGAGCAGGGCACGGAGCTGGTGGTGCTTGGCCGCTACATCGGCCGCGCCGAATGCCGCGACGGCGAATGGAAGCTGGCTGAGCATGGCGAGCTGATGGACTGGGCGGAGGAGCGCGCCGTGGATGCGGGGTGGTTCGAGCGCAACGCCGAGCTTGAAAAGGGCAAACGTTCGGCGGAAGACCTGTCCTACCGATGGCTGGTTCCTGGCGGTCGCATCTGTCGAACCGGATGACCTTGAACGGTCATTCTGAGAATGCTTTCTCCTCCGCCAGATAGCGCGGCCGTGCCTTCCACAGCAACAAGGCTGCCGGCACTCCGGTGATCGCCGCGGTCAGCACCAGCGACGATCCCAACTTTGCCTCGTCCTGAAACAGGAAATCGGTGAACAAAGCCGGCACTGTCGGCCCGAGGCCGATCCCCAGAAAATTGATCACCAGGAGATACAGCGCCGACACCTGCCCGCGCATTTCGTTCGGGGTGACCGCACCGATCGCCGAGGGTGCGGCACCGCTGGCGAAGGCGCCGAAGAAAAACACCGGCCAGAGCATCAGCTTCGCCAGCTCCGGGGTCGGCATCAGCGGAAACAGGATCGAGAACGTCATGAAGCCGATACAGGTGACAACGCCGGTGATCAGCACCGCGTCCTTGCGCCCGCGCGCCTGCAGCCAGTCATTGAACCACCCCCCGGCCAGCACGCCGAGCGCGCCGCCCAGCGCCATCATCATGCCCATTGCCGCGCCGATGTCCGCCGGCGACGTGCCGAAGGTGCGAATGAAATATTCGGGTGTCCAGGCAAGCGTTGCGAAATTGGCCAGCACGATGATGCCGAAGCCGACGAAATACGGCAGGAACAACCCGCGCCGCTGCCAGACATAATGGCTGGTTTCGGCGATGTTCAATTGCTGGTCCGGGCTCGGCACGCCGCGCCTCGCCGGCTCCGGCAGCAGCAAAAAGAAGGGAGACAGGATGAGCGATGGAATGGCGATGACGAGAAACACCGCTTGCCAGGAGCGGATTTCGCCGAGCACTGGAACGGTGACAGTGGGCTGCCCGGCGAACGCGCCCACCAGCGCGCCACCCACCCCGAAAGCAACGCCGATGCCGAGATAGATGCCGAGCGAATAGACGGAGAAGGCGCGTCCGCGCTTCCCGGGCGGAAACAGATCCGCGATGATCGAGAAGGCAGACGGGCTGAGCGCAGCATCCGCCGTGCCGGCAAAGGCGCGCGCGCCGAACAGTTGCGCAAAGCTGCCCGATGCTGCCGCCAATATGCCCGCGATTCCGCCGGCCAGAGTGCCTCCTGCCACTATCACCCGCCGAGTCGAGCGGTCTGCCAGCCGCCCGAGCGGCAGGCCCATGACGGTGAAGAACAGCGCGAACGCAAGGCCCGACAGCAGGCTGAACTCGGTATCCGACAAGCCCAGATCTGCCTTCACCGGGCCGACCATCAGAGACATGATCTGCCGATCCGCAAACGACAGGATGTAGGCAACCAGCAGCGCGATCACGGTGCCCCAGGCAACCGGCGCTTTCGGCCAGGGTGCAGTCACCGCCGCGTCGGGGGCATTTGTGCCAGGCATCAGGCGGCAACCTTGCGGGCTGAGTTAAAAACAGCGGCGAACGCTTCGATGCTCGTCTGGCGAATGATCTCCACGCCGCCGTCCGGCAGGGTCAGCACATAGTGGGGCATCGATGTCACGCCGCGCGCGCGCCAGCTTTCGGTTTCGTCGAAAGGCGCCTGCAGGTCAGCAGAGGATTCCAGGTGCGTCTGTGCGGCGGCTGCATTCAGCCCGCGCGCTTGCGCCAGTCCGACCAGAAACGCCATGTCGATCACCTTGGCCTCCTCGTAGAAGCTGCGCGCGATATCCTCGATCATGGCCGACGACACGCCGGGCGATCTCGCCTCCGCCCAGCGGACAAGCCGGTGCCCGTCGATGGAAGCCGGGCCGCGCGTCATCTGCTCGAAGGCGAAGTTTATGCCGATTGGCTCGGCGACGGCGCGGATCTGATCCCACATTGGCACCCGCAGTGTTTCGCTATATTTCTCGCGGAAGAATGCGAGGAAGTCGTGCCCGCCACGGTCGAAATGCGGATACAGCATGAACTGGTGCCAGGTGACCTCGATTGCCAGCGGCAACGGCCGGCCTTGCTCTGCCGCCATCGCCAACGCCAGATGCCGCTTGCCCACATGGCACCACGGACAGAGGAAATCATAGACGGCATCGATGCGGAGCGTGGTCATGGCATTGGCTTTCGGGGGCTTTCGAGACGGATACCGACAGGCAGTGCCCGTAAATGCCGGACACTGCACTTTCATTCCACGCTCCTGGGCATAACGTTCAAACATGATCCCCCCAACGCGCCACCAGCTCGGCCGCAGCGCCCTCGGCCAGCGCCAGCAGCGTGAAGGTTGGGCTGGTTCCGCCTGTTGTCGGAAACAGGCCCGAGCCGGTGACGAACAGATTGCGGATGCCATCAACCCGCCCGAACGGATCGGACCAGATCGTCGAGCTGGCAAGATCGGCCAGCTCCTACGCCGGCCCGGCTTCCAGCACCTGCACTCGCTTGCCAGCGGCTGCCAGCCGCGCCCAACGGCCTTCGCCGGATGGATTCCGAAGTGACGCTGGTCAGATGCGCGCAAAAGTTGGGCCAGCAGCAGGCTTCACTTGCGCGGAGATTTGTTGCGCTGTTCAACTCACGGCCGAAAAGCAGACGCGATCATCGACCCTGCCGCCGCCGCCGGGCAGATCGGTCAGCCAGTTGGCGGGTTTGCCGCACCACTATTGCCCTGCGCACTGATCTGCACGCCGCTGCGGGCCAGCGCGTCGACAATGGCGCGTGCGTTCGGATTTCCCGCCGCTGCCAGGGCCTGCACACCCTTGGCGAGCGAATCCAGCTGCGCTTCCGCCTTGCGGGTCGATACCAGCGTTGTCTCCTGCTGCGCGGTCGCTTTTTCAAGCGACGTGTGAAAACGCCCGATGTCGATCAGGTTGGACGCAAGAATCAGCACGAGCGCTGATGCTGTCAGGATGATGCCGATACTGCCTGAAGCTTGATCGTCTTGTCCGGTTTCGGCCATCATTCTGCTCCCGCCGGCGGCGCCGGAGCCTGCACCTGAAACGTTACGCCATTGTTCGCCAGCAGCTGGCGCAAGGCCGCGTCATTTTGCTCGGCAGCCGTTTTGGCCAGCAACTGAACAAGGTTGTTATTGAGGTTGGCAAATGTCTGCCCACGCACGACATTGGCCTGTTGTGCATCAACTGTCGCCTGCAATCCACGATTGCGCTGTGCGCCCGCCACATTCAGCACCGCCAGCAGCAAGGCCAATGCGCCCAGCCCGTCCCGCAGCCATGCCTGCCACGACCGTTTTGCCATCAACGCCCCCTTCCGCCTCGAAACCTTGATCAGCGTGTCACGCCGCAACCGCGCTGGCAAGCTTCGCGCCTGCAAATGGCCGACGGCGACGGATCATGCCGCCGATCAGGCCAAAGCCGGCAATCATCTGGGCCCAGACCCCGGGCTCCGGAATCACGCCCATTCCGTCGACCACGCGGCCTTGAACCGTCAGCTGGATTGGTGCCAGCGCCAGATCGGCGAGCCCTGCGAAGCGGCTGAAGCCGTTGAAGCTGTAAACCCGGCTGTAAAGTCCGACACCGAGACTAGAATAGTCGAATGTCAGCAGATTTCCGGAAGATGTGCTCCCGCCAGCAAGATTGGCGAAGTCCGCGCTGAGGAAGCTGAAGCCGTCGCC
>JBBRKH010000120.1:0-6831 GCA_038217965.1 Sphingomonadales bacterium
CCCGGCCCGCCCGATGAGCAGCGTCCGCCGGGCCTACGACCAGCTGATCGCCACGGCCCAGCTGAAGCCCGACCCGGCGCAGGCCGCCATCGTCGACAAACTCGCAACCCTCGCCGCCGCCCTGCAAGCGCCCGTCGAAAACCCCGGCTTCCTGCGCAGGCTGTTCGGCGCCGCACCCCCTCCCCCGCCGCGCGGCCTCTATTTGTGGGGCGGGGTGGGGCGCGGCAAATCCATGCTGATGGATTTGTTCTTCGCGCACACAAACGTCACCCCCAAACGGCGCATCCACTTTCACGAGTATATGCTGGAAACCCACGCCCGCATCCACGCCCACCGCCAAAGCGCCCCCGGCGACCCCATCCCCGCCGTCGCCGCAAGCTGGGCGGCAGAAGCCCGGCTGCTCGCCTTCGACGAGATGCAGGTGACCAATGTTGCCGACGCGATGATCCTTTCCCGCCTGTTCTCGGCGCTGCTCGAAAGCGGCGTCACCATCGTCGCCACTTCCAACCGCCCGCCGCAAGACCTCTACAAAGACGGCCTGAACCGCGAACTCTTCCTCCCCTTCATCGGCCTGCTGCAATCCGCGCTGGATGTGGTGCCGCTGGATGGCCCCACCGACTACCGGCTGGACCGCATCGGCGGCATGCCCACCTGGCACACCCCCAACGGCCCGGCGGCCACCAAAGCCCTTTCCGAACTCTTCTTCCGCCTCACCGATTTCCCGGTGGAAGACCGCGCCAATGTCCCGACGCAGGAGCTCGCCGTTGCCCAGGGCCGCTCGCTGCATGTGCCAAAAAGCCTGAAGGGTGTCGCTGTCTTCTCCTTCCGCCGCCTCTGCAGCGAAGCGCGCGGCGCGGCAGACTATCTCGCCGTCGCCCGGAATTTCCACACCGTCATCTTGGTAGGCATGCCCATCCTGGGCCCCGAAAACCGCAACGAAGCGGCGCGCTTCGTGACGTTGATCGACGCGTTGTATGAGTGGCGGGTAAAGCTGTTCGTCGCCGCCGATGCCCCGCCCGCCCAGCTATACCCCGAAGGCGACGGCCGCTTCGAATTCGAGCGCACCGTGTCGCGGCTGATGGAAATGCAATCGGCGGACTATCTTTCGCAGGGCCACGGAATTGCTCGTGCAGCATAGTGCGGAGGCAAGATAGGCTTCCGCCCTCACTCGCGCGCAACCACCAGATATTTGCGGTAGGTTTCGCCGCATTCCTGCACGATGGGGCCCTGCCGGCGGATGCGGTCCAGCGTCAATTTCTGCTTTTCCGCATCGCGGACGGAAAATATCGCGATGCCGCCAGGCGCCATGGCGGCAAATGCGCGCTCCAGCAGCGCATCCTGCGCTTTGGCGCCAAGATAATACAGGCACTCCTCCATGATCAGCAGATCGAAAGCCCCGTCCGGCTGCCAATTCTGCATGGAGCAGGTGCGGAAACTGTAGCGCGGGTCGTTGATCTCGCTCGCGGTTGCTGTCGCGCGGTCGGCAACGTCGATCCCGAGATAGCTTGTATGTGGAACATGCACGACACGACGGGCAAGCGAGCCATCGCCGCAGCCCAGTTCGACAATGCGCCGGTTGGCACCATATTGTTCGACAAGTTGCAGCATGATTGCTGTGCGCTCGCCGGAAAACCAGGCGCCACGCTCGAACTCCCTGTTCCAGCCGATTCTCTCACCGATTGGGCCCAATCTGCGGAAAATGCCCACTATTTTTACCATCGTGACGCCCTACAACCTGCGAAGCGAATATCTATCGGATCGTTCGGCAGCTTTCAACTGCACAACAGATGTTCGTCGCTTCCCCCTTCTTTTGCCCTGTTGCGCCACACGCCAGCCGTCCATAGGCGAGCGGGATGGCATCCCGCGTCCAGCGTTTCATCTTTCCCGCCCTGCTCGGCATTCTGGCGCTTCTCGGCCTTGGCGGCGGACTGTGGTGGTGGCTGGAAGGGCGACACTGGCAATCGACCGACAATGCCTATGTCGAAGCAGACATTGCGACGATCGCGGCAAAGGTTCCGGGCTATATTGCAAGCGTGCCGGTGTCTGACAATCAGCCGGTGAAGAAGGGCGATGCGCTCGCGACGATCGTCGACGCTGAGTATCGCGCGGCGCTTGCCGGGGCCGAAGCCGAAGTCGAGCGCCAGCGTCGCGCCCGGGGCTCGGCAAGCGCCGAAGTCTCGGTAAAAACCAGCAGCGTCGCGCAAAGCGAGGCAGCCCTCGCGGCAGCCGAGGCAAACGCCCGCCGCGCCGCTGCAGACGCCGCCCGTGCCGAGGGGCTGCTGGCGCAAGGCTGGGTGACGCGCGCCACGGTGGACGCCCGCCGGGCGGAAGCGGAATCCAGCAGCGCGCTGGTCGCGGAAAGGCGCGCCGCAATCGGCTCCGCCCGTGCGCAGCGCGAGGTTGCAACCGGCGATGCCGGCGGCGCCGGCGCATCGCTCAGGGCCGCGCTCGCGGTGCGCGACGCGGCCGCGCTGGATCTGGAAAACACCGTGATCCGCGCGCCTGTCGACGGCATCGTCGGCAACCGCACGGCGCGCCCCGGCCAATATGCCCGGGCCGGCCAGCAGCTGCTCGTCGTCGTTCCGTCGGCAGACGCCTATGTGATTGCCAATTTCAAGGAAACGCAGCTCGCCGGCATGCGGCCGGGCATGCCCGTTGCCATCACGCTGGACGCCTATCCCGAGCTTGTGCTGGCCGGTCGCATCGACAGCTTCAGCCCGGCATCAGGCTCGCGCTTTTCAATCATCCCGCCCGAAAATGCGACGGGCAATTTCACCCGCATCGTCCAGCGCGTGCCGGTGAAGATCGTGCTGGAACGGCCGCTGCCGCAGGGATTGACGCTCACGCCCGGGCTGTCCGCCAGCATCGACGCCGATCTGCGCCAGGCCGACGCCAGAGCGAGATGAGCATGCCAAGGCAACTTCCAGACGTGCGCACGAGCGCGGACAAACCGCTCCATTCTGATCGGCGGCCGCCCGGGCAATCCCGCCATCGTGGCGGTCAGCGTCCCGGCACGCCCCATGCGCGCCACGGCGGCATGCACTTCCGGCCAGCCATCGTCTCAGGCCCGGATTGCGCCTGCAAGGCAGCCGGCCGCGGCAGTCCATGACTACGGGGGCCCGCCTCGTAGCGCCGCCAGGCACCCTTCCGCAGACCGACGTTGCCCCGACGCCAGCCACCTTTTTCGCCTTTATCCTGATGGCGTTCGGGATGTTCATGGCGATCCTCGACATCCAGATTGTTGCCGCGTCGCTTGGCCAGATCCAGGCGGGCCTGTCCGCCAGCCCGGACGAAATTGCCTGGGTGCAGACGAGCTACCTCATCGCCGAAGTGGTGATGATCCCGTTGTCCGGCTTCCTCGCCCGCGCGCTTTCGATCCGCTGGCTGTTCGTGATCTCCTGCGCCGGCTTCACGCTCGCCAGCGTGCTGTGCGCGCTCGCCACCAGCATCGAGGGGTTGATCGCCGCCCGCGCGCTGCAGGGCTTTCTGGGTGGTGCCATGATCCCCACCGTCTATGCCGCGTCCTTCCTGATGTTCGGGCGCTCGCGGCAGACCAAGGTGACCGTTGTGGTCAGCTTCATCGTGACGCTTGCCCCCACCATCGGCCCGGCGCTGGGCGGCTGGCTCACCAGTTTTCTGTCGTGGCACTGGCTGTTCCTCATCAACATCATCCCCGGCATCTTCATCACGGTGGGTGTGGCGTTGCTGGTAAAGCTGGACGAGCCGAATTTTCCGCTGCTGCGAAAGATCGACATCATCGGCCTTGTTGCAATGTCGCTGCTGTTCGGTGGCCTGGTGTTCGTGCTTGAAGACGGTGCGCGGCGGCAGTGGTTCGAAGACGAGGCCGTTCGCATCATGGCAATTCTGGTCGTCCTGTCAGCCGTGCTGCTCGCCTGGCGCATCCGGACAGCGGCGGAACCGATCGTCCGCTTCACCCCGTTTTCCAATCTGAATTTCCTGGCCGGCTCGATGATGGGCATGGTGTTCGGCATCGGGCTTTACGGCCTTGTCTACATGTATCCGCTGTTCCTCAGCCGGGTGGCAGACCTGTCATCCGGGCAGATCGGCCAGACCGTGTTCGTGACGGGACTGTTCATGGCGCTGACGGCGCCGGTTTCCGGCTGGCTGTCGGCCCGGATTGATGTGCGCTTCCTTGCCAGCTTTGGCTTTCTCTTGCTGGCGGCTTCCACATGGATGACAACGGGCATCACGGCAGAGTGGCGGTTCGCGGAACTGTTCTGGCCGCAGGCGATGCGCGGCATCGGCATCATGTTCTGCATCGTTTCCATCGCCGTGATGAGCTTTGCCACGCTGCCGCAGGCGATGATCAAGGATTCAACCGGCCTGTTCACCTTGTGCCGAAACCTGGGTGGCGCCATCGGGATCGCGCTCATCAACACCATCCTTGTCGTGCGGCTCAATCTGCACCAGGCGCGCCTCGCCGAATCCGCCAATCCGGGCCGCCCCGAAATCGCCGAGCGGCTGGAGCTGCTGACCGGGCTGGCGCTTGGCAGGGGCTATTCCGATGCAGACAGCTTTGCCGCACGCGCGCTGGCACAGGAAATTCGGCGGCAGGCGCTGGTAGTGAGCTTTGCCGACGCATTTCTCATCCTCTCGCTGCTGTTTCTGCTGTTCTCGATCGTGCCGGTGTTTCTGCGCAAGCCCGGCAGTTTTTCCGATCCCGCCCCGGCCGAACATTGACGCTGCGGCGCGCCCGGGGCTAAGCGCACTGGCATCCCACGCACGAAAGACACGAGAATTATGGCACGCAGCAAGATTGCGCTCATCGGCGCGGGAATGATCGGCGGAACACTGGCGCATCTGATCGGCCTGCGCGAACTCGGCGATGTGATCCTGTTCGATGTCGTCGAAGGCACGCCGCAGGGCAAGGGGCTGGACATCGCGCAATCGGCACCGGTCTTCGGCTTCGATGCAGCCTACAAGGGCACCAACGATTACGCCGATATCGCGGGTGCAGACGTTTGCATCGTGACAGCGGGAATCCCGCGCAAGCCTGGTATGAGCCGGGACGATCTGCTCAGCATCAACCTGAAGGTCATGAAGTCGGTGGGGCGGGGCATAAGGCAGCACGCGCCCGACGCATTCGTCATCTGCGTCACCAATCCGCTGGATGCGATGGTCTGGGCGCTGCGGGAATTCTCCGGTCTGCCGCCGCACATGGTCGTCGGCATGGCCGGAGTGCTCGATTCCGGTCGGTTCCGGCATTTCCTGGCGGAAGAGTTCAATGTGTCGGTGAAGGATGTGACCGCCTTCGTGCTCGGCGGCCACGGCGACACGATGGTGCCGGTGGTGGAGTATTCGGCGGTTGCCGGAATTCCCGTGCCCGATCTCATCAGGATGGGCTGGTCAACGCAGGAGCGGATCGATGCGATCGTGCAGCGCACCCGCTCGGGCGGCGGCGAAATCGTCGGCCTGCTGAAAACGGCGTCGGCCTTCTATGCCCCGGCCAGCAGCGCGATCGCCATGGCGGAAAGCTTTCTGAAGGATCAGAAACGGCTGATGCCGTGCGCCGCCAACCTCACCGGCCACTATGGTGTCGATCACCTCTATGTCGGCGTGCCGGTTATCCTGGGTGCCGGTGGCGTCGAGCGGATCGTCGAGATTCCGCTGAACGATGAAGCAAAAGCGCAGCTGCAGGTGTCGGTGGACGCAGTGAAGGAACTGCTGGTTGCCTGCAAGGCGATCGATCCGTCGCTCGCCTGACCGGCAGAATGCCGTCATCGGCGAAGCCAATGTCTGACTATTGAGTCATGCTCAGCTGAAATGTGTCGGCTGAACTTACAGAGTTTGCGATTGTAACAATCTGCCACTTGCGCAACCTGTTGTTAATCAGGGAAATGCAAGTTCGGCACGTTATATGCATGGCTCGTATCGTGCGGTCTTGGTGGCCGCACGATGGGGTCGTGCAAATATCGGATACGGCCCCTGGAAACAGAGGAGTGTGACATGTCTGGATGGAAATATGCGGCACTTGCGGTCGCGACTGGTTGGGCCGGAGCGGCCCTGGCAACACCCGCCGTGATGGTCCAGGGGAAGGACTGCGCCATCATTGCCAGCGGCCCCGGTTTCGGGAGCTGCACCGAAACACACAACCAGGCCGGGTTGTTGTTGGGATACACCGACGAGGTGACGCCGCTGCATCCCTATCTGGCCACGCCGCCGCTGCACACGTTCATCTTTTCCGGGTTCGAATGGTTCAGCAATTCCGGAACCACCAGTGCTTCGGTTTCCTATTTCGTGAGCGCATCGCCGATGATCCGCGGCATAGATCACTTCGTGCTGTGGAACGAGGAATCGTCGGGGATCGGCGTGTTCAACCTCTACTATGGGTTGTTCGCGGGCGATCTCGCCGATCTGGTGCTTGGCGGGATAACGCCGATCGACAATGGCGGGCCGGTGGACTACGCGCCGGAATTCTGGGAATTTGCCCCGCGGCCCAACACCGGCTGGTGGACTTTGGTGATGGATCGCTGCCCGCAGCCGATCGTCGGCAGCTTCGACGCGTGTGGCGTGGGCGAAGTCGCCTGGGGCGGCCCCAATATCCCGGAACCGGCCACCTGGGCCATGATGCTGTCGGGCTTCGGCCTCGTCGGCTGGGCCATGCGTCGTCGGCAATCGATCGGCAGCGTCAGCGCCTGAAAACATGGTCCCTTCAGACGGGTTCATGTCTTGTGACGAGCCCGGGGATTCTGCGAAGAAAGTCGGGCCCCGGCGAGCCACAACAACGCCCCCCGGCCACAGGGGCGCCCCAGCCCAAGCCCCCATTTATCGCGGCACGCCACACGCACGGCCCGCGCGAAAAACCGGGTT
>JBBRKH010000121.1:0-6788 GCA_038217965.1 Sphingomonadales bacterium
AATTGCCCACCAAGCGGCCTGCGGAGCAGGTGGTCAAGGACATCCGTCGGGCGACCCGGCGGCATTTCTTGGCGGTAGACAATATCCGGATTGTGCTGGATGGCCTGCGCGGCGAGGACAGTATTGCTGAGCTGTGCCGGAAGGAGGGCATCACCCAAAGCCTGTGTTACACTTCGACCGTGCTGGATGGCTTCTGGCGGTAAATCATCGCGTCGAAACTCTGCACCACCATGCGCGCCGAGGCCACACCAGCGCATTTTCACACAGCCCCGGTGGGAAGCGCACATCCAACCGGCAGGTTCAGCCATTCTTTTCAGCAGCATTGCGCAGGGCCCGCACTTCTGCTCCTAAATTCCGCAGCTCTCGCAAGATTTCCTCACGTTCGCCATGCGCTTCTTCATCGGTCGCTTCGGACATGGCGTTCACGATCACACCGATGAACAGGTTCAACACGATGAAGCTGGTGAGCAGGATGAAGGGGACGAAGAACGCCCAGGCATAAGGGAATTGCTCCATCACCGGGCGGACAATTCCCATCGACCAGCTTTCCAGCGTCATGATCTGGAACAGCGAATAGAGCGAAGCGCCCAGACTTCCGAACCACTCGTCGAACGCCGCGCCGAACAGCTTCGTCGCAATGACCGCGCTGACATAGAACAACAGCACGAGCATGACGATCACGGTTCCGATGCTGGGGATTGCCCTGAACAGCCCGGCAATGACCTTGCGCATGCTGGGCACGGCCGAGACGAGCCGGAGCGCCCGCAGGATCCGCAACGAGCGCAAGACGGAGAATTGCTGCGAAGCTGGCACCAGTGCCACGCTGACGATCACGAAATCGAAGATATTCCAGCCATTGCGGAAGAAGCTCAGCCGGTAAGCGAACAGCTTCATTGCAAGCTCGATCACGAAGATCGCAATTGCGGCGCGGTCGAGCATGCCGATGATCCCGCCGAAACGCGCCATGATCTCGGGCGAGGTCTCCAGCCCCAGCCCGATCGCATTCAAAACGATCACGGCGATGATGGCATGCTCGAAACGCCGCGTTTCGACGAAAAACCGGACTCGTTGGCGCAGCGTCAGAGGGCCTGGGGACGTGCTCATTCCTGCGGGCATATAGGCACTTGCATCCATGAAAACAGGGGTGCTCCATCTTGGCTATCGGTCAATGTCCACACCTGAGTCTCTGAACAATCCCGATCAGGGGTGCACATCAAGTAGAAAGTTATCATGCCATGATTGCGAGTGCTATGAAGTTCATTTCGCCTCTGGCCGAGCAGTTCAATGCTGACTGGTCGCGTCATCACTTGCACCGTCCACCGTTCGGGTGGCTGCTTCGGCAAGACCGCAGCCTGCCCTGGGTGCGCTTCCACGCCCTTCCAGAGTCCAGAAGATATTCCGAGGATGAAAAAGATCGGGCTATAATTCTCAGCCGGGCAAACGCGCTGGGCGACCGGCTTCTTGGTCCTGGAGTTTCATGCTGGATCATTGAAGCTGTTGCGGGGAACGGCGCAGGTGCGGGAGAGCTCGCCCTTGAGTGGACCGAAGAGAATGATCCCGACAGCCCTGTGTGGCGCGTCTATGTCCGCAATGAGCCCTGGCAATCGGGATACTACGATCAATTGTTACTCTCCATTGCAGATGATCAGCCGAACAGCGTTATATGGATGGCACGCGACAGTGGATCGATTTTCGCACCCTATGACGGTGGTTTTGATCTATTTGCACTCGCTTCGGAAGAGATCAAACAGCTTCAAAGCGAACGGCCGGAATGGCTTTCAGACCATCCTGCGGGGCTCTGAAGAAACCAGAGCGGTTTGTCCTCGACGACGCGCATGAGCAGGTCGCGCAGCCAGGCCTCGGATTTATGCCGTTGCGTTTGATCGTTACTCGCAGGGTATAGATTGCGACGGCATGTTCGCCGCCCTTGTGCGAGCCTGTGAAGGTAGAGTTCTTGCGACCGAGCGCCACGTCCCGTTCGCTATGTGCATCAGGGAAAAACCGGAAGGCCATTGTCGCTGGCATCCTTGTTTCAGCCAGCAAACTATCCTGCCGCGAATAAAGCCACGCACGAATGCGGCCGCCAATTTTTGGTGGCAGCCTATCTGCTGCGTAGAGGTTGTCCGAAAACAAAAAACACCGCAATGGCCACAACTCCATGACAGAGCATTTCAGACATTGGCCAGTTCGACACCTGCGGCTGTCCAAACCGGGAATTGGACGATGACGGATGCCCACGCTGGCGACCTGGTGACGCCGGTTGAAATCGACGCCGACGAAGCACGCAGCGGCACTGCAACGCGCCTGCTGGAATATCTGCCAGTTGCCCTGTTTGGTTCTGTCATGGGTCTGACAGGGTTGAGTGTCGCCTGGCGATTGGCTGCAGCGCGCTATGATGTGCCGAGCTGGGCAGCAGATGCCGTTGCGATCCTGGCGGTCGTGGCATTTGTCGCGATGACGATCGCATATGCGGTCAAGTGGGTTGCGGCTCCAGACGCGGTGCGCGCCGAATTTCACCATCCGGTCGCGGGCAACCTGTTCGGCACCGCGATCATTAGCCTATTGCTGCTGCCGATAATCATCGCGCCGGTAGCCCTTCGGTTAGCGCAAGGCATGTGGATCGTTGGCGCCATTGCGATGCTGGGCTTTGCCTGGCTTGTCATCGACCGCTGGATGGGCAACCGGCAGCAGACGGCCCATGCCACGCCGGCCTGGATCATTCCGGTTGTCGGCCTGCTCGATGTGCCGCTGGCAGTGCCCAGCCTCGGCCTGCCGCCGCTGCACGGATTGATGATCTTCTGTCTTGCCATTGGGCTTTTTTTCGCTGTGCCGCTGTTTACGATGATCTTTTCGCGGCTGCTTTTCGACATGCGGCTACCCGATGCGTCACAGCCTATGTTGCTGATTCTGGTCGCACCATTTGCAGTCGGTTTTTCGGCCTATGTTGCAACGACTGGCAGCATCGACCTGTTCGCAGAAGCACTGTTTGCGCTCAGCCTGTTCATGCTGACCATATTTGTCGGCCGTTTACGCCTCCTCTGGTCCTGCTGCCCTTTCCGCGTTTCCTGGTGGGCAGTCAGTTTTCCGCTGGCTTCGGCGGCGGTGGCTGCCGTTCGTTTCGCTGGCGCCCGGCCGGGCGTGATCGCCGATGTGATCGCCGTTACACTGCTGGCATTCGCCTCGGTCGTCATTGCCGCGCTTGCCGTGCGCACCTTGTGGGGCCTGGCCCGCGGCGAGTTGAAAACGCTTGTCTTATGAAGATGCCGGTCTTTCTGCGAGGATAGGCTGCCGCCGGCGAGCCACACACTCGCCGGCGGCGGGAAGGGTGGGATCGCAAAATCGCAGGCCGTGATGGGCCGAGTTAGAGATTGATCGCCCTTCTCTTTTCCTGTGGCCTGAACGGATTTGCGGGCGCGTGGCCCGCATGACAAGCAGAGGACGTGGAAAAGTTGGAAGACCTCATAGCGCAGAATGTCGGCGTCGGAAGCGAAGCTGAACGAAGGCGAAGCCGAAGGACACATCTGCAAAGCAACGCTCGATGTGCACCTTCACCCGGCAGGCAACGCCCGCCAGTTCACCAGCGACGCCAAGGGGATCAAGGCCCTCATGCCCTGGCTTGGCGGCCATTCCATTGCCCGCCCAATCGCCCGCATCGTCTTTGAGCCAACCGGGCCATACCACCACGGCTTTGAACGCCGGCTGGGCGAGGCCGGCCTGGTGGTTCCAGCCCTACAGGGAACTTGGGCTTGCGCGCTGGCCTGTCATCGTCGCCTTGTCAGTGCAAGCTTTTCTGGCTGTTTTTATCGCCGTGCGATTGACCAGACCGCTGCCTGATCGGACGGCGCACTTGCCGTCGTTGCTCGCGACCATTGCCGGGAAACATTCCGGGGTCGGCATGGCGGGCCGCCGGCACTCTGCCCGATATGTCGCCAGAGCCGCTGGCGGCAGCTTGTATGACATGCCCGACACCCGCTAATGGGTTGCACCAGATGAGGAGCATGATGCTGCGCTACATGGCAATGACGATAGCGGTGCTTGGTGCGCCAGCTGTTGCAGCCTCGGCCGCAGCAGAGCCCGCGCGCTGCGTCGTCAACCTTGCCGGCAAGGGATCGTATAGCGGACCGTGCGAGCTCGATCGCGGCAGCGGCGGCTCATTCGAGATCGCGACAAATGGTTCGGGCGTCATGCCGGGCGGCGCCACGCGCCTGCGCGTGGCGGTTGTCAGCCCCCGCCGCGCCATGCTGACCGGTATAGCGCCGTCGGGCACGCAAACCCAATGGGGTGCCGTTCGGCAGGCGGCCAGCGGCTGCTGGCTCGGCATGACCCAGTCGGTCTGTGTCGATGACGCTTCAGGCGCGTCGCTGCTGACCGTGGCAGCGAGCGCCCCTCAGGCACCGACGAAAACTGTTGCGCCAGTAGAGGCAAGGACATGGACGGCTGCGGGCCGCCTTCGCGGGGTGGATATCGGCGACAATGCCTGGCTGGAATGGACCGACATGCAGGGCAAGGCGCAAAGCGGCATCTGCTCGGCCGCGGCCTGTCAGCCGTGGTTCGACGCGGGGCAGCTGCCACGAGCGCTCGTCGGCAAGCCCGTTCGCCTCGTCATGAAGGCCGGCAAAGCCATGTCGGGCGACGTTGTCATGGCCGATGCGGACGAAATCATTGGCGTCGAGTTCATCAAGCCGGCTAAAAAACGCAAGTGATACGCTGCGTTTATGCGCTGATCGCTACCCTGATCGTCGGACTTCCCGCCATGCCGCTCCGGCGCCCGGCCGGGCGGTTCTGGCGCGCGAACTGATCCTGACCTGCGCCAAAAAGGATTGCCCCCCTGCAAGCCACGCACCTGTTCGTTGAGCCATTTGTATTCTGCCTGTTCCCGATGGATGTGATCGATTCTGCCGGGCCGATCCCTGGTCACCCGCTTCCGGGCGAGAAAATTACATTCCTCCTGCGGCCAGCCACGCCCGCAACCGGTCATTGCCGATCGACCCGAAGCCGACATCGTCCACCCGGCTGATGCCGCCCTGCGTGCGCAACTGCAGCCTGTCCTCCCAGGCGCCATCGGGGGACCCGGCCGGCGTGACTCGCACAAGGACCGTATCGCCATCGACACGCAACGGCGTGCAGGATGCGACGGCATCGGGAAAGCTCGTCAGCCGCAGTCCGTCGCCAAGGGGCGGCTTGTCGCCGGGGTTTTGCTTTCGAAATACGGCGTCGACCGCGCGCATCCGGGCGACGTCTGCGCGCAGACTCTGCGTCATCAGGCGCTCGGCCGCAGCCTCGTCATGCTGAACCAGGGCAGAGCACCAGGCTTGCGCAACCTCTGTCGCGCCGGACGGCGCGCGATGGGCGCAGGCTGACACGGCAAGGAGAACCCCGGCCAGAGCGACCGTTACGCGACCGGTCATCGGACCATCTGCAATGTCATCGATCCAACCTCGTTATTGAGCGAAATCCGGTCGTCGGCCTCCGCGACCGGGCGCGATAACAGGGCGAGGCCCTGCTGCTCGAAGCGCATGTCCGGACAGTTGCGCTCTTCAGCAGTGACAGGCGGCGAAAGCGGCACGAACCAGATAGTGTCTGCGGGCTCCGCCGGTACGGATGCAGCGCCCGCCAGAAGCAGTTCACGCAACTGCTCGCGCTCCTGATCCTTGCGGATCAATGCCCGGACATACTCGCTGCTGGTGCCAAACCCTCGCCCTTCAACCTGCGCGTCGATGAAGCGTTTCATGGTCTCCGGAAGAGAGACATTCGTCGTGGTCATGAGTGGATGATGGAGCTTTTGGCAAATTTTGGCAAGAGTCTACGACCATCCTGATCCATTGCGTCAGCGCGCGTCGGGATAGACATCGCTGAACAGGTCGCCGGGTGCGCGGCGGCAGAAGAGGGTGATCCAGCGCTGGCGGCGATGCGCCGGACGGTCGTGCGCGAGATGGCAGCACTGGCAGAGTGCAGCCAGATTGCGCAGAGCATTGTTGCCAGGATCCTGGTCGAGGTGCGCCGTTGCCAGCACAACATAGGTCTTCGGCAACGGTGGTGACCACGGTCAACCGCACGCCCGAAGGCAAGGCGATCCCGATCTGGCCCCCGATCTGCTCCAATGCGACGGACGATGACGGCGGGCATGAGGCGGGAGTTGCAATGGGCGGTGGCAGAGGCAGCGGCGCAATCGCGGTCGCCAGCTCAACCTCGGCGACGACCGGCAGAACCGCCGGCTTCATACCGGTCAACTCCTTCGACATCGCCTGCCGACGCCAGGTGGAAATCTGATCACTGCCAATCCCGTGCCGCTCGCAGGCATCCCCAACCGAGCCCGCCGCGCAAGCGCATCGCGCAGCATCAAGAGCTTCTGCTCCACCGTCCGGCGACGACGCCCGGCAACCACCGCGATACGAGCACTCGTATGAGCGCTCATACGAGCAGTCGCCCGCCCGTCCTCAATTTCGCCGTCCATCGCCACTCCCATCAGAGCAGACATCAACCCGCCATCACCCGCCCGCGCAAGGGGACCTGCAGACCACGGTTACGGGATCGAGCGCGCCAAAATACTCGATGAGCGTCGAAGGTAAAAGTCCGTCCGGTAACCCATGACTCACCAAAGCCGCCGACCTGAGCGATCTACAACCCGATCGACCGGACCACTGCCACCGAGGGCACGAACAAGCGCGATTGAAGCAAGCGCCCGATCAGCCTCGGCAACAAGCCGCGCATCGCGCGCATCCTGCAGACGACTATCGACATCGAGCACATCGTTCAGAGAAAGGGCACCTTGGGACTCGCCGAGGCGA
>JBBRKH010000122.1:0-6759 GCA_038217965.1 Sphingomonadales bacterium
GGGAGCGTCCGCCTGTGGACGCCGCCGAGACCGAGCGCATCTACACCGCCCGTTTTGATGCCCTGATCAAAAATCCGCGCGGCGAATTGCCCGCCTATGATCCGCTCGAAGCGGTCGAAGGGGCGGCAAGGCCAACGCCGATCGCGATTGCCACCCCATCGAAAAAGGGCCTGTCACCTGCTGCAATCGAGGCGGCACGCGCGACTGCGGCCGCCGCCAACAGCTCTGCCTTCATGGTATGGCGTGACGGCGCGCTGGTTGCGGAAAGCTATTTTGGCGGCGCCACTCGCGACACGCCGATTGTTTCCAAATCGCTGGCCAAGCCGCTGACGGCAATCGCCATCGGCCGCGCGATCAAGCTTGGAAAGATCCGCTCCCTGGATCAGCCGGTGGCGGATTTCATCCCGCAGTGGCGTGGCACGCCGAAGGAGGCGATGCTGGTCCGCCATCTGCTCGACATGCGCGCCGGCCTGCTGGCGCAGAGCTTTTCCACAGACCCCGCCAACATCTGGTCGCGCGCCTATCTGCACCCCATGCACGAGAAAATCCTCATCGAGGACTATCCGCTGACCGACCCGCCCGGCAGCATCTACGAATATTCCAATGCCACCTCGGAGCTGGTCGCGCCGGTGATCGAGGCAGCGACGGGCATGCGCTATGCCGACTTCATCGGCCGCCATGTTCTGCAACCCATCGGCGCGGCCGGCGGCGAGGTCTGGATCAACCGGGAGGGTGGTGTCGCGCACAGCGGCTGCTGCATCATGCTGCCCGCGCGCACATGGCTGAAGCTCGGGATTTTGCTGCTGAACAACGGGCAGCATGCGGGTGAGCGTCTGCTCCCGAACGGCTATGTCGCCGAAATGCGGACTGCGACCGCGCAGAACCCCTGGTACGGCCTCGGGCTGTGGGTCGCCGGCCCCTATGCCGAGCGGCGCGGCTTTGCCAACCCCGCGCGCCCCGGCCCCAAGGTGCTGCACTCCGAACCATGGCTCGCAGCCGATGTCTTCATGTTCGACGGCAATTCGAACCAGCTCGTCATGATGGTGCCATCGGCCAAGCTGATCGTGCTCAGAACCGGCAACAGCCCGCCCAGAATGCCGGAGTGGGACAATGCCGCTTTCCTGAACGGCATTTTGCGCGGCCTGGAACCGGGTGCGGCAAGGCTGCGGGCACAGGCGCAATAGCCTGCAGCAGCGATAGCCTGCAGCAGCCATAGGCAAGCGCACTGCCAGCTGCCACAGGAGAGCCTCCTGGCTTGGAGATACCGGTGAAGCGCTTCCTTTTGCTGACGGTCGTTGTTGCTGCCATCTTCGCCATCTTGCATTTCGGGCTCGCCGATGCGTTGACGCTGGACGCACTGAAGGCGAGGCAGGCGGAGTTCGAAGCCCTGCGCGCCGCCAACCCCTGGCGTATGCTGGCGCTGTTCTTCCTGATCTATGTGGCCGTCACCGCGCTTTCGATCCCTGGCGCCGCCATCCTGACGCTTGCCGCCGGCGCGCTGTTCGGCCTGCTCGCCGGCACCATCCTCGTTTCCTTTGCATCCAGCATCGGGGCGACGCTTGCTTTTCTCACCGCCCGCTTCATCGCCCGCAGCCCGGTGCAGGCTCGCTTTGGCCAGCGGCTGCAAGCCATCGACGACGGCATCGCGAAAGACGGTGCCTTCTACCTGTTCACGCTGCGGCTCGTTCCCGTCTTCCCCTTCTTTCTCGTCAACCTGCTGATGGGGCTCACCGGCATCCGCACCCGCACCTTCTATTGGGTCAGCCAAGTCGGCATGCTGGCCGGCACCATCGTCTATGTAAACGCCGGCACCGAGCTCGGCCGCATCGATGCGCTTTCCGATATCGTCTCGCCGACGCTGCTGCTTTCGTTTGCCCTGCTCGGCATTTTCCCCTGGATCGCGCGCTGGATCGTCGCCCGGGTTCGCGCCGCGCGGGTCTATGCGGCATACCGCAAGCCAAGACGCTTCGATCGCAATCTGATCGTCATCGGGGCCGGCGCTGCCGGACTGGTCACTGCCTATATCGCCGCCGCCGTCAAGGCGAAGGTGACGCTGATCGAGGCGCGCGAGATGGGCGGCGATTGCCTCAACACCGGCTGCGTGCCCTCCAAGGCGTTGATCCGCAGCGCCGGCCTTGCTGCGGAGATGCGCCAGGCGCACCGCTTCGGCATCATGCCCGGCGGCGAACCGACAGTGGATTTTCCAGCCCTCATGGCCCGCATCCGCGCGGCGATCGCCACCATTGCCCCGCACGACAGCGTCGAGCGCTACACCGGCCTCGGTGTCGATGTGATCGAAGGGCGGGCGACCATCGTCGATCCGTGGACGGTTTCCATCGCGCAAAACGACGGCACCAGCAGGACGCTCACAACGCGCGCCATCGTCATCGCCGCGGGTGCGGCGCCCGCCATTCCGGAGATCCCGGGGCTGGATGCGGTGCCCTACCTCACCAGCGAAACCCTGTGGGATGCGATGAGCCGCCGCGACAGGCCTCCGGAACGCCTGCTGGTGCTCGGCGGCGGCCCGATCGGCTGCGAACTGTCGCAGGCCTTCGCCCGCCTTGGCTCGCAGGTCACGCAGGTCGAGATGGCAGACAGCATCCTTGCCCGCGAAGATGCAGACGTGTCCGCGCTGATAGCGGAAGCCTTGCGATCTGACGGTGTGACCCTGCTAACCGGCCACCGCGCAAAGGCCATCGATCACGGCCGGCTGACAACCGACAGTGCATCCGGCGAAACCATCATCCCGTTCGACGACATCCTGATCGCCACCGGGCGCGCCGCCCGCCTGACCGGCTATGGCCTGGAGGCGCTGGGCATCGAAACCGGCAAGGCCGTCATCACCAACGCCTGGCTGGAAACGCTCTATCCCAACATCTACGCCGCCGGCGATGTGGCGGGGCCGTATCAGTTCACCCACGCTGCTTCGCATCAGGCCTGGTATGCCGCCGTCAACGCATTGTTCGGACGCTTTCGCCGCTTCAAGGTGGATTATCGCGTGCTGCCGGCCGCCACCTTCACCGATCCGGAGGTTGCCCGCGTCGGCATCAACGAGCGCGAGGCCAGGGAACAGGGCATAGCCCATGAAATCACCCGCTATCCGCTTTCGCGGCTGGACCGGGCGGTGACCGACGGTGCCACCACCGGCTTCGTGAAGATCCTTACCCCGCCGGGCAAGGACAGGTTTCTGGGCGCCACCATCGTCGGAATGCACGCCGGGGACATGCTGGCCGAAATCACGCTGGCCATGCGGCACAATCTGGGTCTGGGCAAAATTCTCGGCACCATCCACAGCTATCCGACGCGGTCCGAAGCCAACAAGATGGCGGCGGGCGAGTGGCGGCGCGCGCACGCACCGCAATGGGCCATGCGCTGGCTGGAGCGCTACCACGGCTGGATGCGCGGGTGAGCCAATTGGCGCAGTTCCAGGGCATTGTCGGCATCGCGCTGCTGCTCGCAATGGCGCACCTGTTTGCCCGTCACGAGCCGATTCCGTGGCGGTTCGTCGCCGGCGCGCTTGCCATGCAGTTCATCCTTGCGCTGCTGATCGTCCGCGTGCCGTTCGTCTGGGACGTTGTCGGCCTCGCCAACACCGCCGTTTCCGCTGTCGAACGCGCAACGCTGAAAGGGTCCAGCTACATGTTCGGCTACCTTGGCGGCGCGCCCCTTCCCTTCGCGCTCGAGCCCGGTGAAGCGCCGCCGCTGGTCATCGCCTTCCAGATCCTGCCACTCATCATCGTGTTCTCCGCGCTCTCCGCGCTGCTGTGGCACTGGCGCGTTCTGCAGTTGGCCGTCCGCGGCCTCTCTGTTGCGCTGCGCCGCACGCTCGGCGTGTCCGGCGTCGTCGGGCTGGCGGGCGGCGCCAGCCTGTTCCTCGGCGTCGTCGAATCGCCGCTGCTGATGCGCGCCTGGTTCGATCGGATCAGCAAGGCCGAGCTGTTCGCCATCATGGTGCTCGCCATGTCGGGCATTTCCGGGGCGTTGCTCATCCTCTATGCGCAGACTGTCCGCACCGTTGTGCCGGATGCGGTTGGCCACATGATTTCCGCCTCGCTCATCTCCATTCCCGCCGCGCTGCTGCTGGCCCGCCTGATGCAGCCCGGCGAAAGCGCAACCGAAGCGGATGTGGCGCAGGTCGAGCTGCGCTACGAAAGCAGCATGGACGCCATCGTTCGCGGCACCATGGACGGGGTGCAGCTGTTTCTCGCTGTTATCGGGATCATCATTGTCATTTTCGCGCTGGTGGCCCTTGCCGACGATCTGTTGGGCCTGCTCCCCGCCATCGGTGCCGAACCGCTCACGCTAAAGCGCATCTTCGGCTGGGTTTTCGCGCCGATCATGTGGGCGATCGGCGTTCCGTGGGCCGAAGCGCCGGCGGCCGGCGCACTGATGGGCACCAAGGCCATCCTCAACGAATATGTCGCGTTTCTGGAAATGGCGGCGATTCCGCCCGGAAGTCTTGGCCCTCGCGCAACCCTGATCGTCACCTATGCACTCTGCGGCGTCGCCAATCTTGCCAGCATCGGCTTGCTGGTGTCCAGCATCGGCACGCTTGCGCCGGCGCGCCGGGCAGACGCCGCGGCGCTCGGCGTGCGCTCCTGGATTGCCGGCAATGCCGCGACCTTGATGACCGGCGCCGTCATCGGCATCGTCACCATCGCCTGATGCTGGACGCGAAACTCCGCCCGCTGATCGACCCGCCGCTCAATGCGGCCGGCCGCTGGCTTGCAGGGCACGGGGTCAGCGCCAATGCCGTCAGCGTCGTTGGCATCGTGGCAGGCCTTGGCGCCGCGCTGGCCATCGCAGTGCAGCAGTTTGCCGCCGCATGTGTGCTGATCCTCGTCGGCCGGCTGCTTGACGGCTTGGACGGCGCCGTTGCCCGCGCGCGCGGCAAGACCGCGTTCGGCGGCTATCTCGACATCGTCGGCGATTTTCTGTTTTACGTGTCCGTGCCAGTCGCATTCGCCACAATTGCGCCGGCGAACCAGCTGCCGGCCGTGGTGTTGCTCGCCAGCTTTGCGCTCACCGGCGTCAGCTTTCTCGCCTTCGCGTCGGTGGCGGCCGAACAGGGCCTGTCCACCACGGCGCACGGCGAGAAGGGCTTCTACTATTCCACGGGCATCGCCGAAGGCACGGAAACCATCATCGCCTTTCTGCTGATGGCGCTTTTTCCGCAGCATTTCCCTGGCATTGCGCTCGTCTTCGCCGCGCTTTGCATGCTCACGGTGGCGCAACGCAGCCTGTTCGCCTATGCCTGCTTCCGCAATCGCGGAGAGAAACCATGAAAATTTTGCTGATCATCGTCGGAGCGCTGCTGGTGCTGGTGCTGGGCGCCGGCATTTTCATCCGCACCGCAGGCCACGATCCCGCCGTCTGGCATGTCGATCCCCTGGTTGCGGCCAACCCCGAATCGCCCAATTTTCACCGCGTGGCGACGCCCGGAACCGCCGCCGATGCCACCACCAGCATTTCGCCCGCCTTCCGCGCTACACCGGCCGAGCTGGCGCAGAGCGTGGACCGCTTCGCCATGTCGCAGCCGCATGTGGAGCGGATTGCCGGCAGCCCGGAGGAAGGCTTCGTCACCTATGTCCAGCGCACACCCCTGGTGCGCTATCCGGACTATATCTCGGTGAAGGTCGTCGATCTTGGCGAGGGCACATCGGCGCTGGCCATCCTGTCCCGCTCGCGCTTCGGCAAGAGCGACATCGGCGTGAACAAGGCGCGCATGGAAAGCTGGCTCGCCGGCATCGACGCACCGCGCGCCTGAGGCAATCAGGCGTTGCGGAAGGCGGCCCAATTCCCTTCGATCGCCAAGGTGCGGGTCGGGCTGTAGAGGTTCACAAACAAGGTTTTTCCGTCCGGCGAAAAGCAGGCACCAGCCAATTCTGTCTGCAAGGGCGTGCGCGCAAGGCGATACATGCGGCCATCCGGCGTAATCCCCTGCAGCCGGTTGTCCACCGGGACGGTATACTGGTCCTCGCAGACGATCAGATGCCCATTGGGCGCAACGGTCAGGTTGTCGCCGAAGTTGAGCGCTGCGGGATCGGTTGATTCGATGAAATTTTGCAGCCTGCCCGGCGTGGCCGTTTCGCCTGCCTGCCCCTCGAAGCGCGAGAGCCGATAGCGCATCACCTGCCCCAGTTTCATGGCCCCACCGGACGTGCAGCAGAAGAACATCTCCGGCGCGCCTGTCGCCAGCCCCATGTGAATGCCTTCGCCGCGAGCGAACAGCGTTGCGCCCATCGCCGCGCCGCGCGCCCGCAGATCGTCGTCCGGGCTCTCCGGATGATCGAGGTCCACCCAGCGCACCGGCGCTGACGTGCCCGAAGGCAGGCCCACCGCGCCCCAGTTGCGCGTATCGGGCACCCCCGACACCGCCATTGCCTGCAATCGGCCGCCCTTGGCCAGCTTGCCGCGCCGATCCGGCAGAAAGCGGTAAAACAGTCCGTTGGTGCGATCTTCGGTCAAGTAGACGATGCCCGATTGCGGATCGACCACCGCTGCCTCGTGGTTGAACCGGCCCATTGCCCGCAACGGCATCGGGTTCGCCAGCCCGCGCTGCCGGGCGCGCACTTCAAACACAAAGCCATGATCCTGCGCGATCCCCCCCGAGCCGGCGCGGGACACATCTTCCTCGCAGGTCAACCAGCTGCCCCAGGGTGTCACCCCGCCCGAGCAGTTGCGGATGGTGCCGGCGAGGCTGAGCCACTGCGCCTCCACAATGCGCCGGGCCGGATCATAGACAAGCGTTGTGGTGCC
>JBBRKH010000123.1:0-6744 GCA_038217965.1 Sphingomonadales bacterium
GCGCAATCGGCGTCCGCACCCGGCATCGATGTCACCGACATCATCGTGACCGCCCGCAAGCGCGATGAATCGCTGCAGGATGTGCCGCTGGCAATCAGTGCCTTCGGCTCGCAGGAAATCAAATCCGCACGCATCGAGCGGCTGTCCGATCTCGCCAAGCTGACACCCGGACTGAACTATACCCCACTGTTCGGCGCGCAGAACCAGTTGCCGATCATTCGCGGGGCGGCGCAGACGTTCGGCGCCTTGAATGTGGGCGTGTTTCTCGATGGCGTCTATCTGTCGGGCAAGGCGGGCGTCGATCTGGAACTGAACGATCTGCAGCGGATCGAAGTGGTGAAGGGGCCGCAGTCTGCCCTCTATGGGCGCAACACGTTTGCCGGAGCCATCAACTACATCACGCAGCGCCCGTCCGACGAATGGACCGGCACCGGCGAAGTGACCGTGGGCGATCGTGGCCTGGTGAAGATCGCCGGCAGCGTCAGCGGCCCGCTGGCCGACATTGTGCGCATCCGGCTCGGCGGTTTCTATCGTGAGCACAATGGCTTTTACCGCAGCGGCATCGATGGCGGGCGGGTCGATTTCGCCGAGAGCTATGGCGGCATCTTCACCATGGAAGTCGAGCCGAGCGACAATTTCATTGCCACCATTCGCGCGTCTTACAGCAAGGAAGATGTCGGCCAGCCGGCATCCAATGTCATTCGCACCAACAGCTTCCCCGGACGCCCGGCGGGCTCGCCGGCCGGCACCTCGGTCAACATCCTCTACATCGGGGAGCTGCCGTCGATCCCGCGGGACGGGGTCCTCGTCAACACGCTGAGCAATCCGGTTTCCGGCAACTATGGCCAGCAGGGCGAAACCTTTCGCGGCAATCTGAAGCTGGAATGGGACCTCGGCGGCGCGACGATCACTTCGCTCACCTCGATCGATCAGCGCAGCACGGATTTCACCTTCGACGGCGACAACACGATCTGCGAAACGGTGGACGGATGCCGAACCTTCGGTTTCCCGTTCGTGCGACCTTTCCCGCAGGGGCAGTCCAGTTTCAACACGTCGTCGTCCACTGGCCGCTCACGCGATTTCGCGCAGGAGCTGCGGATCGCATCGCCGGGCGGACAGACGTTCGACTGGCTGATCGGCGGCTTCTACTACAACAACAATTCCAACTTCGTCGATCGCAGCCTCAGCCCGATCACTGCTGCACAAAGTGCGATCTTCGGCTTTCCCAACCAGATCAACACCACCAAAAGCCTGTCGGGTTTTGGCTCGGTCACCTTCCGTCCGAGCGAGGTTTTCAACATCACCGGCGAGCTGCGCTACGAGAAGGAGGATCAGACCTTCCGCCAGGCGGCCACCAACCAGCGCCGGGACCGGCCATGTGCGACCAACCCATCGTTCTGCGTGTTCAACCTCGAGCAATCGTTCGATTTCGTGACACCGCGCGTCATCGTTGACTGGAAGCCGTCCGACGGCAAGATGCTGTATGCTTCGGTTGCGCGTGGCGTGAAAACGGGGGGTTTCAACACCAACCTCAACATCACGGCGGAGCAGCGCGAGTACGATCCGGAATTCAGCTGGAACTATGAAGTGGGAGCCAAGACCGATTGGCTGGACAACCGCCTGCGCTTCAACATCGCGGCCTATTACACCGATTGGCAGGACCAGCAGGTCGCCTGCCAGAATCCTGCGTCGTTCGGTGGCTCATCTACCCAGCGCACCTATGTCTGCAATGTCGGCCAGGCGCGCATTTTCGGCGTGGAGACGGATTTCGTGGCCCGGTTCGGCGACATTTTCACGCTGACCGGAAACTACACATTCACCGATGCGAAATACACCCGGTTCGTCGATGATTCGCTTGCTGCAAATCTCATCGTCGCGGGCCTTCCACCCATCGATTTCGATGGCAACCGCCTGCCATATGTGCCGCAGCACAAGGTGGTGCTGTCCCCCCGCATCAACATACCGGTAAGCGAGGCGTATGAATTCGAGGGACGAGTGGATTTTGTGCACCAATCGAAAACCTATTTGCGCGCCGACAATTTGCAGACGTTCGGCGCCAAAACCACCGTCGACATTCGCGCCGGCTTTGCCTCCGATCGCTACGCGCTGCAGTTCTTCGTGAACAATCTGTTCGACGACGACACGCCCGTCGCCGGCGTCCGCTTCTTCGACCAGGTCAACTTCTTCGTGCCGGCGCCCCTGGTGCAGGGCGCCGACCGTCGGCAGATAGGGGTGACGCTGAGAGCGGGCTTCTGAGCCGCCGCGGGGCACGCGCAGGATCTGTCAGCTCTAGTCGCCCTTGGCGAGCACCTTTGGTGCCCAGGGCATTCGGCAATGTTTCCGCGCTTTGCCGTCGGCGTCGAGGCATGGTTTGTGGGGCGCCTGGCCGGTGCCGGGCAATGCCCATTGCATGCCTTCCCTGATGGCATCCGGATAGACGCTGCCGTGATCTTCGCCGGGAAAGACCCTCTGCTGCACCCGCAGCGCAGGATACCCGCGCGACTGCAGCATGCGAACCATCTCGTCCATGTCTTCCACCATCGCCATGCGGCTGCTGCCGAATGGCTCGGTGTCGGGATCGGGCACCGTTTCCTCGCCGCCGATCATGAAATACACCTGCGCCGGCAGATCCTTGTTGCGCATGGCAAAGCCACGCTCGCGGGCAATCAGCAGCCGCCGGTCATACCAGAGCGACGGGCTGAGCAGGATGTATTTCGCAAACATCTCCGGTTCGGTCAGCAGCACATGTGTGCCGAACAGTCCGCCATAGCTGTGCCCGGCATAGATGCGCCGTTTCGGATCAATCCGGTAGCGCGCCTCCAGGAACGGGAAAACCTCATCGCGCAGATGCAGCCGATAGCCCTCCGCCTCGCCATATTTCACCGGCACACCCGGTTTGTCCGATGCCGCGTCGATGTCGCCATTGGGCGAAGGCGTGTAGTCCCGCCGCCGGGAATAGGTGCCACTGTCGCCCTCGGCATAGCCCAGCCCCACGATGATCGCGTCCTCCATTGCGCGCTCGCCGGCGCGCAACCGCTGCTGAAGCCCGCGGATCAGCGGAAAGCTTTGTGGCGCGTCGGTCGTGAACAGCACCGGATAGCGCCGCTCGGGGCTGCTGGCATAGCTTGGCGGCAGCGAGACATAGAGCGGATACGCCCGCCCCAGAGCCTTCGCCTCGATGCGATGCACCTCGGTGCTGGGGATCACATAGCCGGGCACGGCGCCAGGCTCCTGCGCCAGCGCTGGGCTGGCAGCCAGCATCGCGGCGGCCGCAACGAGGACATGAATCATGGGAATCTGTTGTCCTTTGGGAAGCCCTGCGGCGGCAGCCGGCCAGCACCGGCGCGTGCGCCCAGCCACGGCGTCAGGTCGCTTTCGGTGCGGGTGCGTGCACTGTCGCCCTGCATTTTCCAGCTCAGACCGTCGGCAACAGCAAGCGTGGTTGCATCGGCCACGCTGCCGTCCTTGTATTTCTGCAAGGCCACCCCTTGTCCGCGCGCCATCACCGGCAGCTGCGCCAGCGGAAAGACCAGCATTTTCCGATTTTCGCCAATCACCGCCACATGATCATGGCCAGCCGGAATCGGCTTTGCAATCATCAGCACTGCGCCCTCGCGTGCGGTGAGCAGCTGCCGACCTTTTCGCGTTTCCGCGAGCAGATCGTCCGCTTTCGCCACAAAGCCCCGTCCGTCGCTCGCCACCATCAGCCACTGCGCATCCGCCCGCCAAGGTGCCAATGTCACCACCAGATCGCCCGTCGGAAAGTCGATCATCAGCGAAAGCGGCTCGCCAAAGCCGCGCGCGCCGGGCAGCTCGTTGGCGGCAAGCGTAAACACCCGCCCGCCCGACGCGAACAGCAGAATCCTGTCCGTCGTCTCAGTGTGGAAGGCGGTTGCCAGCGCATCGCCTTCCTTGAATTTCAGCCCTTCCAGCGCTGCCAGATCGGCATGCCCCTTCATCGCCCGTATCCAGTTTTTCGTGGACGCGATGATGGTCAGCGGCTCGCGTTCGATCATTGCCTCGGCCGACATCGGGAGAACAGTGGGCGCGTCTGCAAGATCGGAGCGCCGCTTTCCGAGCGCCGTATCGCTCCCGAAGGCAATCGCCAGGCGCCCAAGTTCGGCCTTCAAGGCCGTTCGTTGCCGTGCTGCCGAACCCACCAGGGCTTCCAGCCGGTCCTGCTCCTCGGCCAGCTTCGTCTGTTCGCGACGCAGCTCCATTTCCTCCAGTTTGCGCAAGGATCGCAGCCGCATGTTGAGGATGGCCTCCGCCTGCCGGTCGGACAGCTGGAAGCGCTCGACCAACACGGGTTTCGGCTCGTCCTCGGTGCGAATGATGCGGATCACTTCGTCCAGATCAAGGTAGGCGATGATATAGCCGGCCACCAGTTCCAGCCGATCGGCAATCTCCCGCAGCCGGTGTTGGCTGGCGTTCACCAGCATTTCGCGGCGGTGATCCAGCCACGACTGAAGCAGGGCGCGCAGGCCCAGCACCTGCGGTGTCCGGTCTGCCAGCAGGACGTTCAGATTGATCGAAACCCGCGTTTCCAGATCGGTCAGCCGGAACAGGCTTTCCATCAGCACATGCGGGTCGACGGTTCGCGCGCGCGGCATCAGCACCAGCCGGATTTCAGTGTCGCTTTCATCGCGCACGTCTTCCAGTATCGGCAGCTTCTTGTCTGCGATCAGCCCGGCAATCTGCTCGATCAGTTTTGCCTTCTGCACCTGCCAGGGAATTTCGCTGACGATGATGGAATAGGTTCCTCGCCCCTGGTCCTCGGTCTGCCAGCGTGCCCGCAGGCGAACTCCGCCACGCCCGCTGGCATAGGCCTCCAGCAGGCTCGCCCGGCTTTCCACGATGATGCCGCCGGTCGGGAAATCCGGCCCCGGCATCGCCTGCATCAGGTCCGCCAGATTGGTTGCGGGATCATCCAGCAGCAACGCGGCGGCAGCGGCAATCTCCGCCACATTGTGCGGCGGAATAGAGGTGGCCATGCCGACTGCAATGCCTGACGCGCCATTGGCCAACAGGTTTGGGAAGGCGGCGGGAAACACCTCCGGCTCTTCCTCCTCGCCATTGTAGGTCGGCCGGAAGGACACTGTCTCGTCATCCACCCCGTCCATCAGCAGGACAGCAGCGCGCGTCAGCTTGGCTTCGGTGTAGCGCATGGCAGCGGCGTTATCGCCGTCGATATTGCCGAAATTGCCTTGCCCATCCACCAGCGGATAACGGAGCGAAAAATCCTGTGCGAGCCGCACCAGCGCATCATAAACCGATTGGTCGCCGTGCGGATGGTATTTCCCGATCACATCGCCGACGACCCGCGCGCATTTCTTGGCAGCGCCGGCCGGGTCCAGCTTCAGCAGCCGCATCGCCCACAACAGCCGCCGATGCACCGGCTTCAGCCCGTCCCGCACATCGGGCAGCGAACGCGCGGTGATGGTGCTCAGCGCATAGACGAGATAGCGATCGGCCAGCTCGGTTTCGAAGGGCGCCTCGATGATTCCGGCATCACGATCGGGGGACATGGTCATGTGCCTGCCTTAGAAGACGGTCAGCCGCCTGCCAACTGTTCTTGGGATGTTCCGTTCAACAGCCTCACCATGCGCATCCTGAGTGGCTCCAGCTTTGGATGATCGGCAAACCAGTGCCGCGCCAGAAAATGCCCGGTCAACCGCAGCCCCGCCGCCGTGTCCGCTGCTTGCGCCGCGCCCCCGTCCAGCAGAAACGCCGGCAGCGCCAGCAACTGTCCCTCCCATTCCTGGCCCGCTGCCCTGGCGCGGCTCACCGCCCGGCCCGTCTTCGGGCTGACGAAGCCCAGATCGTCGGCCGACCCCCCCATCGCGCATGCGCTTGTGTCCAGCCCGAAGCCGGTCTCCTCCAGCAGCATCAGCTCGTAGCGCGCGAGCGTCGCCCCCCAGTCCGGGCTCTCGGCTGCCATTCCGCCCAGCAGCGCGTCCAGCGCGTCTGCCAGCCGCCCCTGCGGCACCGCCTCCGTCAAAGCCGTTGCCGTAAGCTCCGACAGCCAGGCGAGCGCGGCGGCCGTATCGCTGGAAAACGCCAGCAGCGCCCGGCTCTGCACAAGCTCCACTGTCGCCGTCGGCAGCGCCACTTCTCCACGCGCCTTCAAGCCCAGCGCCACCCGGTTTCCCGGCTGCAGCAGCGCGCGTTTTCCCCGCCCGCGCGCGCCCGGCACATAGGCCGCCCGCAGCCCGTTTCCGAAGGTGAGAAAGCGCACCACCGCGCCATTTTCGCCGTGCGGCAGCCGGGTCAGAACCAGCGCGTCATCCTGCAGAATCACCCGTCAGTCGACCCAGTCCATCCCGATGTCGCGCCAGCTTGCCGGATCATCAGCCCAGCCGGCCCGCACCTTCACATGCAGGAACAGGTGCACCCGCCGCTCCATCATCGCTTCCATTTCCAGCCGCGCCGCCTCGCCGATCGCCTTGATCCGCGCGCCTTTCGCACCCAGCACAATCGCCTTCTGGCTGTCACGCTCCACGAAAATCTGCTGGTGCACGGCCGCCGACCCGTCTTTCCGCTCCTCGAATTTCTCGCAGTGCACCGCAGTCGCATAGGGAAGCTCTGCGCCAAGCTGCAAAAACAATTGCTCGCGCACCAGCTCGCTCGCCAGCAGCCGGGTACTGATGTCCGCCGTCTGCTCCTCCGGGAACAGAAACGGCCCTTCCGGAACCGCTCCCGCCAGCGCCGCCTTCAGATCCGGCACCCCGTCTCCGGTCAGCG
>JBBRKH010000124.1:0-6735 GCA_038217965.1 Sphingomonadales bacterium
GCATCGCCTCCATCTCCAAGCTGGTGGTGGCGCTCGCCATCGCCCGCCTCGCCGACGCCGGCAAGCTAAGCCTCGATGACGATGCCGGCCGCCACCTTGGCTGGCCGTTGCGCAATCCAGCCCATCCGGACGCTGCCATCACTATCCGCATGCTGCTGCGACACAGCTCCGGCCTGGCTGATGCCGGGGGCTACAGCATTGCGCTCGGCCAGACGCTGCAATCCCATCTCGGCCCGGCAAGCTGGAGCAAGGCCGCGCCCGGCACCGCATTCGATTATGCCAATATCGGCTTCCCCGTGCTCGCGCAGATCATCGAGCGCATCACCGGCGAGCGCTTCGATCGCGCCGCACGCAGCCTCGTTCTCGATCCGCTCGGCGTGGATGCCTGCTTCAACTGGTCCGGCTGCACCGCTGAAACCATCGCACGCGGCGCGGTGCTCTATCGCAAGGCCCCCTCGTCCGATGGGCCTTGGAATGCAGCCGGGCCGTGGTTTGCGCAGGTGGATGCGGTGCGCCCCGCCGCATGCCCGGTGCGCGTCGCCGCAGACGGAAATTGCGCCCTCGATGCCTATGTGCCCGGCACCAACGGCGGGCTGTTCGGCCCGCAGGGGGGATTGCGGATTTCCGTCGTCGATCTCGCGAAGATCGGCCAGGCGCTGCTGCAGACCGACGGCCGCTTCCTGAAGCCGCAAACGCTGGACATGCTGTTCACCCCGCGCGCCACCGAACAGGCCGGCCAGGGCGAAGAAACCGATCTCAGGCTGATGCAATATTGGTCGGAAGGCGGGCTGCACTGTTTCTCCGGCACCGGCCAGAATGGCGGCGACCAGCCGCTTGCCCCGAAGCCAATGGCCGGCTGCGGCCACCTCGGCGAAGCCTATGGCCTGCGCTCCGCCCTCATCATCGACCGCGCCGCCGGCCGGGTGAATGCGCAGGCCTTCACCGGCACATCGCAAATCCCGCCGGCGGGCAAGGTTTCGCGCTTTTCCGAAACCGAAGAGGCCCTGTTCGCGCTCGCGAACTAGCCCCGTTCCTTGCGCAGCCGCTCCCACTCCGCCAGCCGCTCCCCGATCCGCTTTTCCAGTCCCCGCTCGATCGGCAAATAGAAGCGCTGGCGCGACAGCCCCTCCGGCCAATAGTTCGCGCCCGAAAACCCGCCTGGCGCATCATGATCATAGGCATAGCCCGCGCCATGCCCCAATTCCTTCATCAGCCTGGTCGGCGCGTTCACGATTGCCTTGGGCGGCGGCAAAGACCCGCTCTCGCGCGCCGCGCCCCAGGCCGCCTTCTGCGCCACATAGGCGGCGTTCGATTTGGGCGCGCATGCGAGATACAGGCAGGCGTGCGCAATGGCCAGTTCGCCCTCGGGCGAGCCGAGGAAATCGTAGGCATCCTTCGCCGCGAGCGTAACCGTCAACGCATTCGAGTCAGCCAGCCCCACATCCTCGCTGGCAAAGCGCACCAGCCGCCGCAGCACATAGAGCGGCGCTTCGCCCGCCACCAGCATCCGCGCCAGCCAATAGAGCGCGGCATCCGGATCGCTTCCCCGCAAGGATTTGTGCAGCGCGGAAATCAGGTCGTAGTGCCCGTCGCGGTCCTTGTCATACACCGGCACCCGCCGCTGCAGAACCGCCGCCATTGCTGCCCGCCCCATCGGCGCGGTGTCGCCCAGCGCCAGCAGGGTCTCCGCCTGCCCGATCAGAAAGCGCCCATCCCCGTCCGCCCCGTTCAGCAGCGCCGTTCGCGCATCCGGCTCCAGCGGCAAGGGCCGCGCTGCCTGCGCCTCGGCGCGCGCCAGCAATTCCTCCAGCGCAGCGGGCTCCAGCCGGTTGAGCACCAGCACCTGCGCGCGGCTCAGGATCGCCGCGTTCAGCTCGAAGCTCGGATTCTCGGTGGTCGCGCCCACCAGCGTGATGGTGCCATCCTCCATCGGCGCCAGAAACCCGTCCTGCTGCGCCCGGTTGAACCGGTGAATCTCGTCCACGAACAGCAAGGACCGCTGCCCCGCCACCCGCGCCGCCGCAAAGATCGCCTTCAGATCCGCCGTCGAGGTCATCACCGCCGAGACGCCGACCAAGCGATATCCCGCCGCCTCAGCCAGCAGCCGCGCAATGGAGGTTTTCCCCGTTCCCGGCGGCCCCCACAGGATGAGCGACGGCAGAGCCCCGGCGTTCACCATCCGCGTCAACGCGCCTTTCGGCCCGGTCAGATGCGGCTGCCCCACCACATCCGAAAGCACGCCAGGCCGCAGCCGCTCCGCCAGCGGCTGTGCCTTTGCTATGCTGCCATCTCCAAACAAATCCGCCATGACTTCGCGCCTGCAATGCCAGCCTGTCATGCCTCCGGCGGCAGGGGTTTCGGGGATATTCTGTGTCCCATTGGAAGCAAACAACCAACAAAAAAAGGGCGCTGCCACCGGCAGCGCCCTTTCATTCATGTGTTGCAATCAGGCCATAGCGGCAGTTCGGCGGCGCAGCGCCGAGCCGACAAGACCGTAGCCTGCAATGAGCAGCGCCCATGTGCCGGGTTCCGGGACCCTTGCGCCGGCATTGAAGCGGAAATTGTCGTAAACAACGCCAGCGCCGTCATCCGAGCTCATCACCAGGCCCACGATATCGCTGTATGCCGTAAGATCGTGGGTATCCAGTGTCGAGAAAGCACCGTCGTAGCCAAAGGTCAGATTGATCGGTGCGGCCATCCCGAAAAGCACCTGGACGTATAGCGTGCCGACCTTGTCCTCGCCGGCGGTCTGAAAGGTCAGGCCAGAAACCGGTGCCGTGAAGGCCACCGTGAGCGTGGCGTCGCAGCCGAAATTAAAGGTGCAAATATCTTTGCCGATACCGGCGCCATTGATGAAGAATGATCCCGACGAGGAGGTAAATGTGGCATCTGGATAGACCAGTGCGCCAGCAACAATGCTGGAATCAGGCTGATCTTCAAAATCGATGACCACGGCTGCCGCTGGAGTCGATCCGATTGCGAATGCCGCAGACGCAGCAAGTATAAGATTTTTCATAATTTTCCATCCCCAGGTTAACGATTTCTGTGCCTCAATTTTTATACCCGATGAAGCAAGCATGGGGATAATTTATTTCGCCCGAGTTTGCAAGCCTTCAGCAGGTCCACCGCAATCCCGTTGTTAACCGAACCCCCAAAATTCGCGTGCGCCTCTCAAGCCTCACCCGGAGCCTTGCACACCATCGTCAACGCGTGCACCCGTTCCCGCAGCAGATCCGCCAGCGCCGAGTTCACTGCCCGCTGTCGCTGCACCCGGGCCAATCCGGAAAATGCCGGGCATTCGATTTCCACGCTGAAATGGCTTTCGCCGCGCTCGTCATGCCCGGCGTGGCCGCGGTGCTTTTCGCTGTCGTCTGTCACCAGCAGCCGCGTCGGCGCCAGCGCCGCCGTCAGCCGGCTTTCGATTTCCTCTTTCACTGCGCCCATGCGTCTCTCCCATTCCTTGATTGCCGTGCCTATATCGGCTGACTTGCCGGGGAAGAACAGCTTTGGATCAACCGCCCAGACCACGCGCCAAAGCCGGCAGTTTTCCCGGTGGGCGCCCTTGCGCGCATCCAGGCTGTGCGCTTGCGGGCGATTACCGCGCCCCCGTCAACCGCCCCGGCAGCAGCTTCCTGCCGCCGTCGGGCCCGCCACGCTGGCAATATTTCTGCCTCGATCACATCCGTGCCTTCAATGCGCAGTGGAACTGGTTTGACGGCATGAGCCAAAACGAAATCTGGGAAGCACAAAGCCCGGCACCGGCGTGGGAGCGCGAGACCCGCGCTTTCCACGCGAACGCCTTCCATGCCGGGCCAGACCGCATGGCCGATGCACTGGGTGTGCTCCGCTGGAAATCCGCCAGCCGTCCGCAAGGCCCTGCCCTCTCCAGCGACGACCGCCAGGCGCTCGCCAAACTCGGCCTCGACGAAAGCGCAACGCTGGCCCAGATCAAGACGCGCTACCGCAGCCTCGCCCGCCGCTATCACCCGGACGCCAACAAGGGCAGCCGTGAGCACGAAGCAAAGCTGATATCCTTGACCGAAGCCCATGCGCACCTCACAGCCAGCCCCGCCTTTAAAAACTAGGGTCCTGACCCTAGCTCGCCTGCCCAAGCCCCCAGATCGCGCTGCAGATCAGCACGATGATAGTCGCCGGCACCACCCAGCGCACCAGCAGCCGCCAAAGCCGGAAAATCGGATTGGCAAGATCCACTCCAAGCTCGTCGGCGGCACTGTTGGCAGACAGCACCCAGCCGGCAAACAGCGCCGACACCAGCCCCGCAAGCGTCAGCCCGAGGTTCGATGTCAGCCAGTCGATCACATCGAACATCGTCTTTTCGCCGAAGCCCGGCAGAAACCCGAGAGGATGAAAGTCGGCGGCCAGATTCAGCGAAAACACCGTCAGCAACCCGAATGCCGCCGAAGCCGAGCCCATGGTCCAGACCGTCGCCCGCCGCTTCCAGCCGCGCTCCTCCCCCCACGCCGCCACCAGCTCGAAAAAAGCGATCATCGACGTCAGCGCCGCGACCGCCAGCAATGCGAAGAACACTGCCAATGCAAAGCTCGCAATTCCCGTTCCCTGCAACGCCACCGGCATCACCACGAACACCAGCCCCGGCCCCTGCGCCGGCTGCAACCCTTGCGCAAACAGGAAGGGAAAGATCGCCACGCCGGCCAGGATCGCAACCAGCGTATCGGCGCTCGCCACCACCGCCGCAGTGCCGGGGATTTTCACATCTTTCGGCAGATAGGCGCCATACAGCATCATCCCCGCCATCCCGACGCCGACCGAGAAAAACGCCTGCCCAAGCGCCGCAAGCCATGTCCCCGGCTTCACCACGCTGAAGTCCGGAACGAACAGAAAGCCCAGACCCGCCGCCGCGTCGCCCTTTGTCAACGCGAGGATGCAAAGCCCGATCAGCATCAGAAACAGCAGCGGCATCAGGATGGTGGTCGCCCGCTCCACGCCTTTCTGCAGACCGCGTTCCACAATCAGCACATTGGCCAGCAGAAACAGCAGCGTCCAGAAGATCAGCACAGCCGGAGACGCCATCAGCCCGTCGAACAATGCTTGTGCGCCGGCCGTGTCGATGCCTGCAAGCCTGCCCGAGGCGGCATAGAGGATGTATGCCAGCGTCCAGCCGCCGATCACGCAATAGAAGGTGCCGATCAGAAACGCCGATCCCATCGCAATCCAGCCGCCGACCGCCCATTTCGGCGATTTCCCCTCCGCCAGCGCCAGCTTGCGCATGCTTGCGGCCGGTGTCAGCCCGCCGCGCCGGCCGATGGACAGCTCGGCAATCACGATCGGCAAGGTGATCAGCGCAACGCAGCACAGGTAGATGAGCACGAACGCCCCGCCGCCATTCTCACCGGCCAGCCAGGGGAAGCGCCAGATGTTTCCCAGCCCCACCGAAAAGCCGATGGTGGCAAACATGAACCCGGCGCGCGAAGACCATGTGGCGTGCAGCCCGCTCATGCCCGCAGCATTTCGCGGGCGATGATCACCTGCTGAATCTGCGTCGTCCCCTCATACAGCCGAAACAGCCGCACATCGCGATAAAAGCGCTCGATGCCATAGTCGCCGATGTATCCTGCGCCGCCGAAAATCTGCACCGCACGGTCTGCCACCCGGCCGCACATTTCGGTTGCAAACATTTTTGCGCAACTCGCCTGCATCGTCACCACCTCCCCCGCATCGCGCCTCCCTGCCGCATCCAGCACCATGCAGCGCGCCGCGTAAATCTCCGCCTGGCTGTCTGCCAGCATGGCCTGCACCAGCTGAAATTCGGCGATGGCCTTGCCGAACTGGTGGCGCTCTTTTGCATATGCCAGTGCATCCGCCAGCATCCGCTCCGCCGCGCCGACTGCAACCGCAGAAATGTGCAGCCGCCCCTTGTCCAGTACCTTCATCGCGGTGCGAAAGCCGATACCCTCGCGCTCGCCGATCAGGTTTGCGGCAGGCACGCGGCAATTCTCGAAAACCACATCGGAAACCGGCGCGCCTTGTTGCCCCATCTTCTTCTCGGACTTGCCAAGCGACAGGCCCGCTGTTCCCTTTTCCACCACGAAGGCGGAAATGCCGCCAGCACCCGGATTGCCGGGATCGGTGCGCGCCATAACCGTAAACAGATCGGCAAGCGGCGCGTTGGTGATGTAGCGCTTGGTGCCGTTCAGCACATATTGCTCGCCATCGCGCACCGCGCTCGTTTTGAGCGCCGCCGCATCCGAACCCGATCCGGCCTCTGTAAGGCAGAAGCTCGCCGTCGCCCGGCCGCTCGCCATCCCCGGCAGCCAGCGCGCCTTCTGCGCCTCCGTCCCGTCCATCACCAGGCCAGACGATCCGATGCCGTTGTTGGTGCCGATCCGCGAGCGGAACGCCGGCGAGGTGCGGCCCAGCGCGAAGGCCACTCGCACCTCCTCCTCCATCGTCAGCCCAAGGCCGCCAAACTCTTCCGGGATGGTCATCCCGAACAGCCCCAACGCGCGCATCTCGTCGACCAGCGCTTCGGGAATCCGGTCGCTCTCCCCAACCTCCATTTCCGCCGGCACCAGCCGCTCGCGAACGAATGCCTCGACCGTTGCCAGCAGCAGCTCCAGGGTTTCCGCATCGCGTATCATTGCGTCACCTCCACCTGAGCCTGTCGCGCGAAAGTTCGCTCAAGCGTTGCACCCCCATCAGCCGCATGTCCCGCTCGATCTCGGCCTGCAGCTTGCCGAGCGCCCGCACCACGCC
>JBBRKH010000125.1:0-6722 GCA_038217965.1 Sphingomonadales bacterium
AATCGGCCCACGCGTCTCTGCATTCTCCCGGGGATGCCGATGGAGGCGATCAAGTCATCGCATATGGGTTCGAACCATCAGGGGAGGGTTTGGATTGGGACACGGCGCGCTGCCGGTGGGTTGGCGTGACCGGCCTGTCGTTTGCGTTCCATCGGGAAGTGCCTGCGCCCGTTGGCGGGCTGCCTGCTGTGCCGGCGATTGCTCCTATGACCGACACAGCGTTAACCCAGCTGGTGGATAAGCGCAGCATCTGGATCATCACGCTTTTGGCAGCAGTGGCGGCCGCGTTGCTGCTGCGATAGCCCAGCGTCATGCGGTCGCCACAACCGTCCCTTGTCCCCGCAGTCGACATCACCCACCAGCAGCAATATCATTCGCCCGCTTCCTTGGCCGCCATGCCCCTTTCCACCGGCACCAGCCAGAGCAGAGCGACGACATAGGCGAAGGCCAGGCCGTAGGCGATTGCGAACGCCCAGATCGGAAGGGGCCAATAGATCAGGTTGCTCACCCACGTCATGATCATCGGCTGCGGCGCGTCGGGCAAGCCCAGCAGGTCTGCTTCCCATATGGTGAGGAAACAGGCTTGCCCGAATGCGGCTTGCAGCGCCGTGACGCCGAGCGAGGCCAAGTGCAGCGTGCGCCAGCCGGGCTTGCGGACGAAGCGCCAGCCGCGCCAGGCGCCGAGCGGGATGATGATCATGCCTGCTATGTTGAAGGCGATGATCAGGAGGTGCAGGCCAAGAACGAGGGCGGCGGCGATGGTCAGCATAGGGGAGGTGCTGGTGCTGGCTGCATGCCCGGCATTTCTAGCAGAACCGGGCATCGGCAACAATGTCGCGCTGTGGGTAGCAAAAGAAAGGCCGAGGTTTCCCCCGGCCTTGCAATTCCTGCGGTGACAGCCTGATCAGGCTGCCAGGGCGTCCGCAGCCTGATCAGGCTGCCAAGGCGTCCGCAGCCCGATCAGGCTGCCAGGGCGTCGCTGACGTCCACCTTCACGCCAGGCCCCATCGACGAGCTCACCGCGATCTTTTCGACATATTTCCCCTTGGCGCCCGACGGCTTGGCCTTCACCAGTGCGTTCAGGAAGGCCGAGAAATTCGCCTTCAGATCCTCTTGCGTGAAGCTTGCCTTGCCGAGGCCGGCGTGGATGATGCCGGCTTTTTCGACGCGGAATTCGATCTGGCCGCCCTTGGCTGCCTTCACCGCTTCGCCGACGTTCATGGTGACCGTGCCGAGCTTGGGGTTCGGCATCAGGCCCTTGGGGCCCAGCACCTTGCCGAGGCGGCCGACGAGGCCCATCATGTCCGGCGTCGCAATGCAGCGGTCGAAATCGATGGTTCCGCCCTGCACGATCTCCAGCAGATCTTCCGCACCCACAATATCTGCACCGGCTGCCTGCGCTTCTTCGGCCTTGGCGCCGCGTGCGAACACGCCCACGCGCACCGTCTTGCCGGTGCCCTTGGGCAGGGTCACCATGCCGCGCACCATCTGGTCGGCATGGCGCGGATCGACGTTCAGATTGATTGCCACTTCGATGGTTTCGTCGAACTTGGCGGTTGCATTGGCCTTCACCAGCGCCAGCGCTTCGTCAACGCCGTGCAGCTTCAACGGATCGACCGCGGGGCCTTGGGCCTTCTGCTTCTTGCTCAGCTTGGTCATGGCTTATCCCTCCACCACTTCGAGGCCCATCGCGCGGGCAGAGCCGGCGATGGTCTTCATGGCTGCATCGATGTCGTTGGCGTTCAAATCCTTCATCTTCTGCTCGGCAATCGCGCGGACGTCGGACTGCGTCACCTTGCCGATGAAGGCGCCCTTGCCGGTCGTCGCCGAGCCGGATTTGATGCCCGCCGCTTTCTTCAGAAGGAACGTTGCCGGCGGCGTCTTGGTTTCAAACGAGAAGCTGCGATCCGCGAACACGGTGATGACGGTCGGGATCGGCATGCCGACTTCGAGGCCGGCCGTCTGCGCGTTGAATGCCTTGCAGAATTCCATGATGTTGACGCCGCGTTGACCGAGCGCCGGCCCGATTGGCGGACTGGGCGTTGCCTTTCCAGCTGCAACCTGCAGCTTGATATAGCCGGTAATCTTCTTTGCCATGCTTCACTTCCTTTCCTGGGCAACCTCTCGAGCGAGGCGCCCACCGATTGTGCGATCGTGTGGTCCAGACGACATCCGGGCGAACCCTTCAATCTCCCACGGTGTTTCCGGGCGTCCGATCGCGGCACGCCCGGTTGTCCTCAAACCTGTTCTCTACCCGTAGCGATGCCCGGCATCCGGCCGGGGCCTCTACTTGGTCTTTTCGACCTGCTCGAAATCCAGCTCAACCGGGGTTGCCCGACCGAAGATGGACACCGAAACCTTGACCCTTCCGCGATCGAAATCGATTTCCTCGACCAGGCCGAGGAACGAGGCGAACGGGCCATCCAGCACCTTCACCGAATCGCCGATCTCGAACGACACCTTCTTGCGCGCCTTGGGCGCTGCCACATCATTCTCGGCCTTGGTGTTCAGAATCCGCGCCGCTTCGGCTTCCGTGATCGGCTGCGGTTTGCCCGAAGAGCCAAGAAAGCCCGTCACCTTCGGCGTGTTCTTCACCAGGTGATAGACGTCATCGTTCAGCTCGAGCTTGGCCAGCACATAGCCGGGGAAATACTTCCGCTCCGATTGAATCTTCTTGCCGCGGCGGATCTCGGTCACCTTCTCGGTCGGCACTTCGATCGCATCGACCAGGGCTTCGAGACCCATCCGCGTCGCGTCGGCCATGATCTGGTCGCGAACCTTGTTCTCGAACCCCGAATAGGCGTGAATGATATACCACCGCGACATGCCTGGACTATGCTCCCAGCGTCAGAAGAAATTTGACCGAACGGCCGAGCACCTGATCGACGCCAAGGAAAAACACCGCGAGGATCGTGGTCATGATGAGCACCAGAATGGTCGTCTGCACGACCTCCTTGCGCGACGGCCACACGACCTTCGCAGTTTCCGCTCTCACTTGCCGGACAAATTCGCCCGGCGTCACCTTGGCCATGATCAGCCTTCCATTGCCCCGACGGCACCATGCCCAGCGGAGTTTCACCAACGCAAACTCCCGGCGGAAACCCGTATCTGGGGTTCGGCCGGGCAAAAAACCAGTCCCGCCCTCCAGCCACCAACGCGGCACCGGCACGCCGGAGTCCGCAGTGGCAGGAGCGGAGGGATTCGAACCCCCGGCCCTCGGTTTTGGAGACCGATGCTCTACCAGCTGAGCTACGCTCCTGTGGAACGCGGGAAGCGGGCCTATAATTGAGAGGCGGGCCGCGTGCAAGCGCTTTGGCCAAGCGAATGATGCGGGCTAGGCCTGCCTCGCTTCGGTCAGGCTGAGCACATTGCCATCCGGGTCAGCAAACCATGCAACCTTCGCGCTGCCGTCCGGCGCCGTCCAGATGCCGAGCGCGTCCTGCCCGAACCCTTCGTAGATCGTGAGCGAAACGCCCGCGTCGGCCAACGCCTTAGCCGTCACGGAGATATCCGTTACATCCCAGCCAAAAAGTGGATGCGGGCCTGCCTTGTGATCCGGGAGCGGGGTCACCCGCAGCAGCGCATCGCCCACCGCAAAGGACATCCCATGTTCGTCGCGGCTCAGCATTCGCAAGCCCAAGGTTTCACCGTAAAACGCCGCAGCCCGCGCACCATCGCTCACGTTCACAAACCCGACCGCCTTGCCGCCGATCAATGTCGCCATTGCACCCCCCTCCCCATTGCCTTTCGCAATCATAGCATGTCGCAACATCCCTGTCCTTGCCGAGGGGCTTGTTGACATCGCGCAGCATGTTCGCCATTGCGCCGCCTCACCGCGAGAGCGATGGACGGGTGGCCGAGCGGTCAATGGCAGCAGACTGTAAATCTGCCGGGTTTTCCCTACGTTGGTTCAAATCCAACCCCGTCCACCACGCGCAACGCCTACCACTCGCGCGCAATGGATCGCTACTGCCGTCTCAGCCCGGCCAGTTTTTCGCGCGTATAGGGATAGCCCAGGCCTTGCGGAATCGTCAGCACCGGGCCGTCGTCGGACTGTTCGATTCGCGGCTGCACAAAGGCGGGCGGGGTCGCATCGGCCATCAGCGCCGCCACGTCGGCAAAAAGCGCCAGCCGCGCCAGATGGCACCGCGTCGGAAACAGGATGGATATCGCGCCCTCATCCGCCTGCTGCAGCAGGGCGCCGGGCGTTGTCCAGCGGGCGTGCACCGCCTCGGTGCCATCGGCCTGATGCGCTTCCCCCGCAGGGCAGCGGGCAAGATAGAAACGGGTATCAAACCGCGCATGCAGCCCGGCGGGCGGCATCCAGCGTGAAAAGGGCTTCAGCGCATCATCCGGCAGCAGATGCCCGATGCTTGCCAGCAGATCGGCAAAGGCGATGCGGTGCTGATCGGATTGTTGCCGCAGATGTGCTCTGGTCCCGGAAGGTACCGGCGCACCGCTGGAAAGCAGAATGCCGGTCTCCTCAAACGCTTCGCGCGCAGCGGCAGTGCGTCCGGCAGCATCCGCCTTGGCCAGCTGTGCAAAGCCCGGCAGCGCACCGCCTGTCTGGCCATCGCCGAAATCTACCTTGCCGCCCGGAAACGCAAAGGCTCCGCCGGCAAATCCCATGCCTGCCGCGCGCTCTATCATCAGGATTTCCAGGCCGGCATCGCCATCGCGCGCAATGATAACAGTGGCAGCTGCCACGGCGTCGCTGTCTTCCGGACGATTCATGCACCGTCCGCTGAAGCGGCCGGTGGCGCCACCGCATTGGCGATCATCCGCGCAAAGGCCGCCACATAGTGATGCGGCTGCAGCTGCCCCGGCCGTGTCACCAGTGACACGGCCGCCAGCCGTTCCATGCCGGCATACAGGATCACCGCTTCGGCAAAGCATTCCACCCGCCGCGGCGACTGCCCGGCCGGATAGGCTGCCATCATCCGGTCGGTCAGCGCGGTCAGGATCGGCAGCGAGGATTGCACCCGCGATGCGTCAAACGCCACATCGCCGCGGTCGGCCTCCAGATTGCGATACGCCAGCACTTCAGCATTCGCGCACCATGCCGCCACAAAGGAGGTCACGAAATCCGTCGCCCATGCGTTGGGGTGCGGCGGCGGCCAATCGACGGCAAATGCGTCGGCAACCGCCATGAGGCTGTCGGCCGCCGAGTCCGAAAGTGCCAGCATCAGCGCGCGGACGTCGGCGAAGTAGACATAGAAGCTGGGCGGGGCGGCGCCGGCCGCACGCGCCACGGCGATCGCCGTCAGATCGAGCGGCGAACGTGTCTTGAGCATGGTCTGCGCAGCATCCATCAACCGGGCTCTGGTGGCAGCGCCTTTGCGACCGGGAACGGCTCTGCCTCGGGGGTTTGGTTCGTGCTGCAAGCCGCAAGTGTAGCGTTGCCGATATCGCAGCGGCAAGATAGGCCGGCCTGTCTGCTTGAACAGGGGAGTGCATTCGTGGTCGACCAGTGGGACGGAAAAAGCGCGCCGGAGCTGCTGGCACTGGAACGGCTGGACCGCGATCTGTTCCGCAACCGGCTGAACCAGCGCAACGCCAACGATGCGCTGTTTGGCGGGCAAGTGCTGGCACAGTCGCTGACCGCTGCGTGCGCCACGGTGCCCGATGCGGGCGATGGTGCGCGCGGCGTGCATTCGCTGCACGGCTATTTCCTCCGCGCTGGCCGCGCCCATACCCCGGTAATCTTTCAGGTGGACCGCACCCGCGACGGCGGCCGCTTTTCCACGCGGCGGGTGGTTGCCATCCAGGAAGGCGACGCGATATTTCATATGGAATGCGGCTTTCACGCAGACGAGGAGGGCTTCGAGCACCAGATGCCGATGCCGACGCGCGCGCCGGATCCGGATTCGCTCCTCGACTTGCCCGGCCTTGCCGCCGCCTGGGCCGACCGGCTCCCGGCCTGGATTCGCGAGCGTTGGAGCGCACCCGACCGGCCGATCGAGGTGAAGCCCGTCGATCCCGAAGCCTTCCTTCGTGCCGGCGACGGAGAAGAGCCGCGTCGGGCGCTCTGGATCCGCGTGCCGTCCGGCGCAACGGCCACCAGCGCGGCCGAGCAGGCCTGCATGCTGGCCTATCTCTCCGACTACTGGCTTTCTGGAACGGCTGCCATCCCGCACATCGTGCCGATGCCTTCAGCCGACCTGTTCATGGCCAGCCTGGACCATGCGATGTGGTTTCACCGCCCGGCAGACGTGGGCGACTGGTTGCTGTTCGACACCGACAGCCCGTCGGCGCAAAACGGCCGCGGCCTGTCACGCGGGCTGATGTTCGACCGTTCCGGTGCACTGGTGGCGAGTGTTGCGCAGGAAGCGCTGATGCGGCGCAGGCGGAAGCCCCAGCCTGCTTGACCATGATAGGCGTTTTCCCTAGGGAAACGCTGCCCGGTGGACCCGCGTTCGGGGACGTAGCTCAGATGGGAGAGCGCAGCAATCGCACTGCTGAGGTCAGGGGTTCGATCCCCCTCGTCTCCACCAGCCGGCCTTGAGTATGAAACCCCTGATTTCCCATTGCGCGACGCCAGGCGTCGCTTGGTGGTTCGATCCCCCTCGTCTCCACCAAGCAAGATCACACGGTGCGAAACGCATTGGTGATCGGATAGCGCCGGTCGCGGCCGAAGGTGCGGCGGCCGATCTTCACGCCGGGAGGTGCCTGGCGGCGCTTGTATTCCGCAGTATAGAGCAGACGTTCGATGCGGGCGACCG
>JBBRKH010000126.1:0-6721 GCA_038217965.1 Sphingomonadales bacterium
AACGTCACGGCGAGCCGCGTGGTCGTAGCCGGGGCAAACTGCCCCAGCGTCAGCGCTTGGCCGCCGTCATAGGTCACGATGTTGTCATACAGCCCGGTCGCCGGATCCACCTCCTGAAACAGCTCCGCCACCCGGATGGCCTGCTTTGGCAGCAAGTTGAAGCTGAGCCGCGCCAAAGTCGAGTCGCGCTGCAGCCCGAACGATGACCAGAGCAGCCGCCACCGCCCGGCCAGCAGGGCATTTGCGTGCGCCGGCGCCGGGGTGGGGTTCAGGCCCTCCAGCGCTGCAGCCAGCGCCACGATCCGCGCCACATCGGCGCCACCCTCCTGCAGGCCGGCTTCGGTCGTGGCGCCCAGCTGCGCAAGCTCGGCCTTCAGCGCAGCGGCATCAGCCATCAAAAGCCGACTGACGCTGTTAGCCCCACCGTCCGCCGCTCGCCGAAGGTCGGCACATAGGAGCTGGACAGCGCGCCGCTGGTGCCGATCAGAAACAGCGCTGCCGATACATATTGCTGATCGAACAGGTTGCGCGCCCACAGCGTCAGATCCACCGGCCCGACGCTGACCCCGATCGAGGCGTTGACCAGCGTGCGGGCGCGGACAAACGACAGATTGGCTTCGTCCATATACTGCTTGCCCTTGTGGGTGACATCGGCGCTGGTCGTGAATCCCCAGCCATTGCCGAACTCGCCGGCATAGCGGAAGCCTGCCAGGCCGCTGAAATCGGGCACCCGTTCCAGCTGGTTGCCACCCACGGGCAGGAAGGCGGTCGGCACCCCGATGATGGTCTGGCATACGATCCCGTCGCAATTGCCCGATGCGCCGAAGCGCTGGCTGAGCGCGGAATCCTTGTAGCGCGACTTGGCGTAGCTGGCGCCGGCGAACAGGCTGAGTTCAGGGGTCAGCCGCCAGTTCAGATCGCCCTCCACCCCCCAGACATTCACGCCGCCGATGTTGCCGACCGTGGAGGGAACGATCGCGAAAAAGCTCGGCGCATTGCCATTGGCTGCCAGCCGCACGACCGAGGTCTGCAAGTTGGACCAGTTCGTATGGAAGACGGCTCCATTGACAGTGACAGGCCCGAACTGATTTTTCGAGCCGATCTCGTAGGTCCAGTTGGTTTCGCTGCCATAGCTGCGTTGCCCGGCAAACGGCGTGCTGCCGTTCAGGCCGCCGGCCTTTACCCCGCGCGCCACGGACGCGTAGAGGAGAGCGTCGTCGGACATGCGATAGCTCGCCGTTATCCTCGGTGTGAAGTAATCGAGCGTCTGGCGGAAGCGCGGTGGCGCAAACGCCTGCACGGTCGGGTTGGTCGGCTCGCGCGTGAGGAAGTCGGTCGCTGCCTGATCCTCGATGGTGTAGCGCCCCTCCAGCGTCAGCGAAAATTGCGTGGACAGCCGGAAATCGAAGAACCCGTAGGCGGAGAAAATGTCCTCGTCGCGCTGCAGGAAGCCGGAGCGCTGGAAGAAGCTGTTGGGGAAGGGCAGGCCCGGGCCGATCGGGAACAGATAGCTGGCTTCGTTTGGCTCCACCAGCGAGTTGACCGGTGCCGCCGAGGTGGCGTTGGAGGCAATATCCTTCGTTTTCGAATAGCTGAAGCCGATGAAGCCGTTCCAGCGGGCATTGCCGGCAAAAGCGAACTTCATCTCGTGATTCCAGCCGCGAAAGCTTGAATCGGTGCCGGATTCGTCGAAGATCGTGGCGTTCGTCACGAACGGCGGAATGTTGATCGGAAACAGCGGGTTGTTGCTGGGCGAACCGCGCCCGCGCACGGCTGCGTGCAGAAAAGCGAGCTGATAGCTGGCCACGACGGGCCCGTCGGGTGCCCATTCCAGCCGTGCGGTCGCCACATCGGTCGGCCCGCGCACCCCGTAGGCGCGCGGATCGATGACGATGCCCGGCGGCCGCGTCACATCGGCAGCGGCGATGATCGGGGTTGTCGGAAAAGCGCCGACGAACAGCCGGTTCTGCACCGCGAACGGTGGTGTGAGCGCCCGGCGCGGGCTGGCGTTGGCGGTGTTGAACGGCGACAGCAGAGAGGACGTGCCGATCGTGTAGCTGGGGATCGCCTCCTCGTCACGCTCGGTTCGGATGTACATGGCGTCGAAGGTCAGGCTTTCCGTTGGCTTGGCGATGATGCGGCCCTGGAACATCCTGTTTTCATAACCGCCGACATTGCCGCGCGTGTTTGCGCCTTCGGCATCGGCCAGCGGGTGGTTGTTTTCCCAGGTGCCGTCGAACGTGGAATAGGCGCCGGCCAGCAGCACGGCGAGCTTGCCGGGCACGATGGGCGCCGACACCCAGCCGCGGATTTCATAGCGCTCGTCGGTGCCGATGGTGCCGGAGACGCGGCCCTTCCAGTCTTCGAGATCGGGCGCGCGCGTTATCAGCGAAACGGCACCGGCAAAGGCATTGCGACCGTAAAGCGCCGATTGCGGTCCTTTGATGACCTCGATCCGCTCCAGCTCCAGCAGCCGCTGGTCGACCAGATAGGCGCGCTGCAGATACACGCCATCCAGAAAGAACGAGACATTCTGCACCGGCGAATCGGTGCGCAGATTGGTTTGACCGCGGATCGAGGCCTGCGGCACCAGCGGTTGCAGCGTTTCGAAACCGAAGCCCGGCACCTGGCCGGCAATGTCGCGGAAAGAGGTGATGCCCTGTGCGCGAAGCGTGCCGCCGTCGAGCGCAATCACCGAAATCGGCACGTCCTGCAGGCGCTCTTCCTGCCGTCTGGCGGTGACGATGATGGCATCGTCGGCGGCCGCCGTTTCGGCGACCTGCTGGGCCGATGCCGGCATCCCGGCCAGTGTCGCTGCACATCCTGCCAGCAACCAAGCTCCTGCGGTCCTTGCCATGCGCATTCTCCCATCGCATTGCTTTGATCGCCTGGCCTTTTTGACCTTGGGCGCACAGCTGCTCGCATGGTCACGTAAGGGTTGGCACCAGCAAGCGGGCGCGGCATGGCGATTCTATCCGCGTTGCGGACAGATTGCCGCAATCAATCGAGACTGGCGCTGACTGCGGCAGCCTTTTCGCACAGCGGCCCGGCATAGCGGGATTCGGCTTCGCGCATCGACATGGCGGAGGCGAAGAAGATGAGCGACAACGCGCCCGCCACGCGGCCGGCGCGGAACAGCGGCACCGCGATCGACGATGTCTTGCCGGGTGTTGCGGTGTAGACATTGCGTGCCTGCGTGGCATAGCCTTGGCGGCGGATCTGCGCCAGCATGGTTCCGTCGCGCAGCAGGATGCGCGCCATCCGCTCGGCCGGCCCGTCCTGCGTGCCGAGGCCGGACATCACCATCTCCAGTTCGTCGGCATCGGCCCAGGCCAGATAGGCCTTGCCGGATGCGCATTCTACCATCGGCAGCGTGTAGCCGGGGGCATAATTGTGCAGCGTCAACGAGGTCAGCTGGTGCGTGCTGTCGCGAACCATCATCAGGCTGCCGACACGGGTTGAAAGCGAAATCGGCCACAGCAGCCGACGCGTCAGCTCCACGATCGCCGGCCGGCACACGCCGATCAACGCATCGTCATCGTGCCAGCCGCTCGAGAGCGATTGCACCAGGGCAGTCGGCCGATAGCGTTTGCGGGCCGGCTCGCGCTCGATCATGCCGCTTTCGATCAGCGTCGCCACAATGCGGTTGGCGGTGGGGTAGGGAATGGCGGCGGCGCGGCTGATCTGCATCATCGTGAGCGCCCCGCCGCGGTTGATCGCCTGCAGCACCGCCAACCCGCGGGTCAGCGCGCGGACATTGCCGTCACGTTCACCGCACTGTTTCGTTGCGCCGTCGGTCATTGGCTTCTGCTATCCGGTGTGCGAACATTTTGCCATGCCCCTCGCTTGCCGTCGTTCGGGCGGCTTACAAAGCAGGCAAGAGCTTTTTCGGGAGACTGCGATGGATCGCCGCGAACTGTTGATGGCATCTGCGGTGTTCGCCGCCGGCGGCGCGCTTGCAAGCGCCCCCGCACGTGCCGTGGGTGCACCCGATCGCTCTCCGGCAGGCCTCAAAGGCCCGGCCGTCGATCTGCTGACGCCGCGCGGCAACATGGATGCGTGGGCCCGCCTGCTCGGCAACACCGACATGAAGAGCACGAAATACGGCTGGGCGCAGGGCATCATCCAGGGCATCCGGCCGGGCGAGGCGAACCGCGACCTGTGCGGCTTCACAATGCTGTCGACCGCACGCCTGCTGCCGCACGAGGATGGCGTGGGATATCGCAAGGTGCTGCGCGAGGCCGGTTTTTACACCGATCTGAAATCGGGCGAAATCCTCGAGGAGTGGAAGAACCCCTATCTGAACGAGATGGTGAAGGTGGTGCCGATCCTGAACGACCCGTTCAACCACACCATCACCGAGTATCGCCCGGCGCCGCCGAGCTATGGAGGCCTCAACACGGGCGCACCAGCGCAGAAGATCCCGCTGCAGTTCGACTGGACACGGCGGGGCGACCGGCTGACCATGATGAGCCACATCAACCTGTTTTACCCGAGCGCATTGCAGCCGGCGAAATGGCCGCGCGAGAGCGCGACGCCGTTTGCGCAGGTGACCGAGGCATTTCTGTATCAGATTGCCTGGGCCGACATGCAGAACCGGCGCAAGACCAGCGTGGAATATCAGGGCACCTGGGCGCGGACGACGCCGTGGCTGCCGTGGATGCTGATGGGGCCGACCGCTGGCCACGCGCAATATCTCACCTTCATGGGCGCGGTGGATAACATCGAAAACATCGATCGCCGCACGCTGGATTATGTCCAGAAGAACCACCCGAAGTATCTGGTCGCACCAGACAAATGGGAGGAGCCGTCGCTCTCCAGCCTGGAATGGTATGCCCGCACCCAGACCCCCGCGCCGGTGCCGGCCGGTGGCCCGATCCCGAGCGCGCCGGAGCCGCAGCTGCCGGCCTGGTTCAAGCGGAGCTGAGGCTGGCGTCTTTGAAATCGGAATAGCGGCCCAGTGTCAGCAGCAGCAGCGGCGTGAGGGCGAAGATGGCGGCCGAGATCAGCAGCGCCGTTTGATAGCTGCCGGTCTGGTCGAATATCCGGCCAAAGATCGGCGGCCCGAAGCCGCCGCCCAGCAGCATGCCCACCATCAGCTGGCTGTAGATCACGCCGTAATTGGCCATGCCGAAATAGCGGCTGGCCATGAACGCCACGAGATCGAATTCCGCACCGGCCGCCAACCCGATCAGAATCACTGCCGTGCCGAGCAGCAGCGGATTGCCGGTCGATCCGAACGCCAGCAGCAGGCACGAAAGCGCTGGCAGCACCAGAAACGCCACCGCGACACCCGGCGCCCAGAACCGATCCAGCAGCACTCCAGCGATAATCCGCCCGGCAATCACCGCGACGCCGACAAGGCTGGCATACAGCGCCGCGTCACCTGCGGAAAAGCCGCGATCGCCCAGCAGCGGCACCAGCGAGGGGATGATCCCGGACACCGCAAAGGTTATCAGCGCAAACACTGTCAACATGATCCAGAAACGCCGGTCGCGGAAAGCCTGGCCACGGGTTGCGCCCGCAAGCATGGCCTGCCCCGGCACTATGCGATCGTGAAACAGCAGGAAGGTGAGCGGCAGTGCCAGCCCGAGCACGCCGGCGCCCAGCGCCACATAGCCCATGCGCCAGCCATAAGCCGAGACGATTGCGGTGATCAGCGGCGGCGCGATCACTGCGGTCAGCCCCGTTCCAGCAAGCATGATACCGAGCGCCGTTCCGCGCGCCTTGTCGAACCAGCTGTTCACCCCGCGCGTCCAGGTGACGGGCGATGTGCCTGCCCCCAGCATCGCAAGCATGAACCATGCGAGATACCAGTGGGTGAGCGAATTGACGGCCGCAATGCCGAACAACCCCAGCGCGAGACCGACCTGCGACAGCAGCGCCACCCGCCGCGCGCCCCACCGGTCGGCGAGGATGCCATAGGCCCAGGCGACGCACAGCATGCCAAGCATCTGCACGGCAAAGCCCCATTGCACGGCCTCGCGGCTCCAGCCGAACGCATCGCCAAGCGGCTTCACGAACAGGCCAAGCGTGTAGAATGGCAGCGCCGAAATGCCGAACATCACGCCCGTCAGCCCGGCCACGAGGATGCGCCAGCCGGCGCGGAATTCGCCGGCGGCGTCGGGTGCCAATAGCATCGTCATTGCGGGGTCGTCTTGCGCTTCAGGATGTTGAGGATGGCCGCCTGCTCGCGCGGGTCGGGGATCGGCCCGGAGGATATGATCATCGAGGTGCCCGGCATGTCCGCCTGCGGATCGGCGATGTAGCGGGCGATGGCTTCTTCCGTCCAGATCAGGCCACCGTCGCGCGCCCGGCCCATGGCCTGCGAATAGCCGAAGCCGGGCACCGTGCCAGCCTTCTGGCCGATGATGTTGTGCAGGTTGGGGCCCACCTTGTGCTGCTCGCCGACCGGCTGCATGTTGTGGCAGAAACTGCACCATTTGAAGGTGCGGGCCTCCACCTCGCGCTCGAACTCGTCGGCCGGCTTTGCCCTGAGGCCGAACATGGCCGGCTCGGCATGCCAGTCCCGGCCATCGGCCGCCACGACATCGGGGCTGCTGGCAAAAGGCACCACCCTGAACAACCCATACGGACCGTAGGCGCCGGCAATCACCAGCAGCAGCGCGGCCACCGCGGCCAACCCGCGCGCCAGCGGCGATACTGCTGCGTTTCGGGCCACTGGCAGCCTGGAGCGATGAACAGCCCAGGTAAGCAGCCC
>JBBRKH010000127.1:0-6701 GCA_038217965.1 Sphingomonadales bacterium
CGCCAACGGTGCGGACGGGGAGCAGGACGGCGAACGCCTGCCAGATCGCATCATACAATCCGGCGGTGCGGATTTCCTCGAGATAGATAGCATCGGCCTGGCGGAGCGTGTCGCAGGCCTCTTTCGTCACTTCGCCGGGGATGCGGATGGCGAGGCCGGGGCCGGGGAAGGGGTGGCGGCCGACAAAGATGTCGGGCAGGCCGAGCTCACGGCCCAATGCGCGGACCTCATCCTTGAACAGCTCGCGCAGCGGCTCGACGAGAGCCATGTTCATCCGCTCGGGCAAGCCGCCGACATTGTGGTGGGATTTGATGGTGACCGAAGGGCCACCTGTGAAAGAAACGCTTTCGATCACATCGGGATAGAGCGTGCCCTGGGCGAGGAATCTTGCGCCGCCGACCTTTTGGGCCTCGGCATCGAACACGTCGATGAAGGTCTTGCCGATGAATTTGCGCTTGGCTTCCGGATCACTGAGGCCGGCGAGGCCGGACAGGAAGGTTTCGCTGGCGTCGACGTGGACGAGCCTGATGTGAAAATGGTCCCGGAAAAGCGTGACCACCTGCTCCGCCTCGCCGAGCCGCATCAGGCCGTGATCGACGAAGACGCAGGTGAGCTGCTCGCCACCGGAATCCTGCAGGGCTTCGTGGATGAGGACGGCAGCGACGGCGGAATCGACGCCGCCGGAGAGTCCGCAGATGACTTTTTCAGCGCCGACCTGAGCACGGATTTCGGCAATTTTCGTATCCCGGAAGCTCGCCATGCTCCAGACCGGTTCTGCGGCGCAAACCTTCAGAACGAAATTTTCGATCAGCTGGCGCCCATCGGGGGTGTGGACGACCTCGGGATGGAACTGGACGCCGTAAAGGTGGCGGGATTCGTCTGCCACGAAGGCAAACGGCGCGCCCGCGGAGCGGGCCACGACGGCGAAGCCCGGCGGCAACGCTTCGACCCGGTCGCCGTGGCTCATCCACACTGTGGCGGACTGCTGCTGAATCCAGACGCCTTCGAACAGAGCGCACGGCTCGACCACTTCGATTTCGGCGCGGCCGAATTCGCGGGTGGTGCCAGCTGCCACGCGGCCGCCAAGCGCCTGCACCATCGCCTGCTGGCCATAGCATATGCCCAGGATGGGCACTCCGGCTGCGAGCACTTCCGGCGCGAGTGCGGGCGACTGCTCATCGGTCACGCTGGCGGGTCCGCCGGAGAGGATGATGCCCTTGGGGTGCAGCCGGGCAAGCGTGGCGGCGGCGGCGTGGAAGGGCACGATTTCGCAGTAGACATGGGCTTCGCGGACCCGGCGGGCAATCAGCTGGGTGACCTGGCTGCCGAAATCGAGGATGAGGATGGTGTTGGCGGCGGCGGAAGCGGGGACTGTCATGGCGGGCGTTTAGGGCAAAGCCGGGGAGCGGGGAAGGCTGAAGGCGGCGACGGATTGTGCCAACGCACATGCACAACTCGCCGCAGGCCCGGTCGGCGTGCAGTCACGCTTGCGTCGTTCCGCCGATGGCGACAGGTTATCAACAGCGGGATGCGCCACTATCGTCGGCCCGGCTCGGCGGCTTTGCCAATGGCCGGCACCGCCACGCCAGCTGAAGCGCCAAGGCCGATGCCGCCGTCGACTTCCAGCGCCACCCCGGTCACCCATTCGGCGCGCACGAGATATTCGATGCCTTCCGCCACCTCGCGCGCCGTGCCGATCCGCCCCAGGACATGTTCGTGTGCGATCCCGGCATAGCGCGCCGATACTTCGTCCTCGCGCATCAATCCGGCGCGGATGTTGAGCTCCGTTGCCACGGCGCCCGGCAACACGCAGCCGACGCGGATGCCGCGCGGCCCAAGCTCGGCGGCCATGACCCGGGCCAGCCCCTCCACCGCGGCCTTGGTGGTCGCATAGGGCGATGCACCGGCAAACGCGCGCCGGGTGTGCGTCGAACCGATGAAGACAATTGCACCCTTCGTCTGCTCGAGCAGCGGGATAGCAATGCTCGACAGCATCATGCCGGCGATGACGTTCACCTCGAAAGCCTCACGCAGATAGGCGGCATCATAGGCGTCGACCGGCTGGCGGTACATGTTGCCGGCATTGTTGATCAGCGCGTCGAGCCGCCCGCCGGCATGCTCGGCTGCAGTGTCCAGCATCCGGCGGCGGTCTGTGCCTGACACGACATCGCCGACCACGGTCATGCAGGTCTCGCCGATCTGCGCGGCAACGGCGTCCAGCCTGTCGGCGCGGCGTCCGGAAATGGTCACCCGCGCACCGCGTTCGGCGAACAGGCGGGCGGTTTCCGCGCCGATGCCCGACCCGCCACCGGTGATCAGCACGCCCATGCCCTTGCAGTCGCGCATTGTTCGTCTCCTATTGGCGGAGGCCCGCCGCGCGCATCCGCGGCAGGATATCCGCCTCGAACTGCGCCAGGCCGGCGTCATAGTCGATCCAGCTGAGCGTCACGCCGTCAAGCCCGGCGTCGGCAAAGCGAGCCAGCCCTGCCACGACCTGATCGGGCGTGCCGACCAGCGGGATCGCACCATAACCGGCGATGAGATTCGCCGCCATTTTTTCCCAGCCATCGCCCAATGCGCTCTGCGAGTTGGGAATCAGGATATCGAGAAGGTTGCGCACCCCTTCCCAATCTCCCCGCTCCCGCACCGCATACTCGAGGAAATCGCGCGCTTCGGCCTCGCTGTCGCGACACACGATCGTTGCCTGACCGAAGACCTGCATCCGCCGCCCGAACGATTCGGCCGTTGCCCGGCCATTGGCTGCAATGCGCCCGGCCTCCTCGATCGTTGGCGCCACCACGAAGTTGACATCGGCATGCTGCGCGGCGAAGCGCTGGCCGCGGACACTGTTGCCGGCGCTCATCAGCGCCGGCCATGGCTGCTGCAACGGCTTGGGTTCGCTGATCAGGCCCGGTGCTGCGAAGTGCTTCCCGTTCCAGTCGAATGCCTCGTTGCGCAGCCACAATTCCTGACACAGCGCGATCCATTCATCGGCATATTCATAGCGCTCATCATGTTCGAGTTGCTGCACGCCGAACATCGCGATTTCGCGCGCGTTCCACCCGGCAACGATGTTGAGGCCGAAGCGTCCTCCGGAAATATGGTCTATTGTGGCGATCTCCTTCGCCGCACGCACCGGGTGCGCGGTGGGCACATGAAAGGTGGCGAAGATTGCCGTATGCTCGGTAAGCGCGGCAAGCCCAGCGGCCCAGGTGAAGGTTTCGAAGTTGCGGTGGTTGAAGTTGACCTTGCCGCCCATGCCCCGCCACCGCGCGACCGGGATGATTGCCTCGAAGCCGAGCCTGTCGGCCGTCTGCGCTATGCGCACCGATTCGGGCCACTCCGCCTTGAGCGTGCCGGGCATGTCCACCATCGAGCAGCCGCTGGAAACGTTCAGTCCGAACAGGCCGAGCTTGAGACGGTTGGGGCTGGAGAAGATCGGGTTGGTCACTCGACTCATTTGCTGCTCCCGGCGCTGCACACCAAGGCGTGAGGCTCACCATGCACGCCCCCAGGCCAGCTTTGCGACAGGGCGGGCGAAAAACTGCAATCTTTTCCACGACCCCTCCCGCGAACGAAAGGGGCAACACCCCACTACACCGGAGTCGCGATGGTTCCCAGCTTTTCCCGCCAGTCTAGCGGCAGCGGTTTTGGTCTGCGCGTTGTTCGATCGACATAGACATGAATGAAGAATCCCTGCGCGGCAGGGTCCTTTTCGCCGGCGATGAACAGGCCGATGTCGTACTGCACCGAGCTGTTGCCGATGCGGGCGACCGAGATGCCGGCCTGCACTTCTTCCGGGAAGGCGACCGCGCGGGCATAGGTGCAGCCAGTTTCGACAACGAGGCCGATGAGATCGCCCTTTTCAATGTTGAGCAGTCCCTGCTCGACCAGCCAGGCGTTCACCGCGGTGTCGAACCAGCTGTAATATACGACATTGTTGACGTGGCCGTAGATGTCGTTGTCCATCCAGCGGGTGGCGATCGCGCGCCATGCACGATAGTGACGGCGCGCTTTCAGCGCAGTTCTGTCTGACATTCGCGAGCCCTTGGGATTCAATTGTTAAGGATGGTTAACGCAAGCGGGGGCGGGAGGGGAAGAGGATATTGTGCGCTGCCGCGAAAAGTGCGCGGCTGGTCGTGCGCAAATGTCTGACCAAAGCCTACCGGGGAAGTGCCACAATTCGGGTTGGCCGCCGTTTGGTGCCGCTGGCCTGATGGCCCGGGCAAGCCGTTTTTTCAGCCGCGCTCCGCAATCATCGATTTGGGCATGAGGGCGAAGCGTTCAGCGCGATGCCTGGAATCAGGGAAGAGATGGCGAAACTGGCGGCTATCCAGCAGCACGACATTGTTGATCATGCTCATGGCGACGGCGGTATCCCTGGTGGGGCGACCCCAGCCGACCTTGATGGCGCCGAGCAATTTCAGGCGCCAGCTTTCGGGCATCCAGTGAAACAGCGGCACGCGCGGGAAGTGCGGATCGATAGGGAACCAGAAATAGGGGGTCTGCACATAGTGGGCAGGGGCAAGGCGGCGAACTTCGCGGGCGAAATCGGCCATATCGGCAAAGCGGCCGACATGCTCGATGACCGAGTTGGAGTGCACCATGTCAAAATGGTTGTCGGCGAATTTCGGCAGGTGCCGGGCGTCACCCACTTCGGCGTTCAGTCGCGGGTGAACCCCGTGGGCGCGCAGCTCGCTTTCGGAATAGTTGATGCAGGTGATTTCGATATCGTGGGTGTCGAGGAAATCCATCCCGACACGCTCCCAATAGGCCCAGGTTCCGCCGAGGTCGATGATGCGCAACGGGCCGCCTGCGCTGCGCGAGGCGGCGAGGCGGGCGATGAAGGTGCGAAGCGCATTGTCCCGCTGCTGGCGGAACCGGGTGGAGAGGCCATCGAAGAAGCTCCCAGCGCCTTGGCCGGGCTTCAGGGCGGTGTCGGCGGTTGCGATCTCGCTGCCGTCTGCCATGATTGTCCTTCCGCGCCGGTGTCGATGTTCCCTCTAGAGAAGGAGGCAGATGGTGGAAAGCCGCTCAGGCGGCTTCCTGCTGCTCGACCGGGCCGGAATCCTGACCCTTGGCGGAAACGTCGCGATCGACGAGCTCGATGATGGCCATCGCCGACTGATCGGATGCGCGGAAGCCAGCCTTAAGCACGCGGGTGTAGCCACCCTGCCGATCGGCAAAGCGGGGCGCGAGCGTGTCGAAGAGCTTGATCAGCTGCGCGTCATCCTGCAGCCGGGCTTCCGCGAGGCGGCGGTTGGAGAGCCCGCCCTTCTTGGCGAGCGTTATCAGCTTCTCGACATAGGGGCGAAGCTCTTTGGCTTTTGGCAGCGTCGTCGTGATCTGCTCATGCTTGATGAGCGAGGCAGCCATGTTGCGGAACATGGCAAGGCGGTGCGAGCTGGTTCTGCCAAGCTTGCGGTGGGCTACTCTGTGACGCATTTTTCTGTCTCTCGTTCGAAAGGGGGCCGTATCAGGTACCCCGGTGCAGGCCCGGCGGTTGCCGAGCCGAAAGCTGGTTCTAGAATTCCTGTTCGAGCTTCTTGGCAAGGTCTTCGATGTTTTCCGGCGGCCAGCCGGGGATGTCCATGCCGAGGCGCAGGCCCATGGCAGAGAGGACTTCCTTGATTTCGTTCAGACTCTTGCGGCCGAAGTTGGGAGTGCGAAGCATTTCCGGCTCCGACTTCTGCACGAGATCGCCGATGTAGATGATGTTGTCGTTCTTCAGGCAGTTGGCCGACCGAACGCTCAGTTCCAGCTCGTCTACCTTCTTCAGCAGATTGCGGTTCATCGAGATATCGGTCGGCTCGTCGATCGCCATGCTGGACGGCAGGTTGGGGGCAGCCGGGCGGGCTGCGGGCTCTTCGAAGTTGACGAAGAGCTGCAGCTGATCCTGCAGAATGCGAGCGGCATAACCGACGGCATCATCCGGACTCACCGATCCGTCGGTGTCGACGGTGAGAATCAGCCGATCATAATCCAGTTCCTGGCCGACGCGGGTGTTTTCCACCTTGTAAGCAACCTGGCGAACGGGCGAATAAAGCGCGTCGACCGGAATGAGGCCGATGGGGGCGTCAGCCGGGCGGTTCTGCGCGGCAGGGACATAGCCCTTGCCGGGCTGCACGGTGAGTTCCATGTTGAAGGTGGCAGCTTCGTCCAGTGTGCAGATGACGAGTTCGGGGTTGGAAATCTCGATATCGCCGGTGGCGGCAATCTGGCCGGCGGTGACTTCGCCGGGGCCGGAGGCAGAAAGCGAAAGGCGCTTGGCGGTGTCGCCCTGCATCTTCACGACGACCTGCTTTACGTTCAGCACGATGTCGGTCACATCTTCGCGCACGCCCGGAAGCGACGAGAATTCGTGCAGCGCGCCATCGATCTTGACCGCGGTGACAGCTGCACCCTGCAGGCTGGAGAGCAGGACGCGACGCAGCGCGTTGCCGAGCGTGAGGCCGAAGCCCCGCTCGAGCGGCTCCGCCACGAAGACTTTCTTGGTCCGGGTTCCGCCGCTCTTGATCTCAAGGGCGTTGGGCTTTTTCAGTTCTTGCCAGTTCTTCGCATAAGCTGCCGACACGCTTGTTCACCTCTGGCTTGGCAGAGCCTTGCGACCCTGCACTTTTACCTGTTGCCGCGACACAGTTGCATGCCGCGCAATTTCCATGCCACGCTGCCCTCGAACAGACGGAAACCGTCCGAAGAAG
>JBBRKH010000128.1:0-6700 GCA_038217965.1 Sphingomonadales bacterium
CGGTCGCACGCCGGCCAGGCTTGCGCCGAGTCTGCTTGCAGTGCTTCGCACTGTCTGCAGCCGGCTTCAGCTTACCTGATTGAGCTTTGGCATCGTGATCAGCTTCTGCCGTTTCGCAATCGTCAGCCGCGCCAGCCAGGGGGAATCCTTGGCGACGAAGCTGGATGGCGTCATCCCCACGAACGTCTTGAATTCGCGAATGAAATGCGATTGATCATAGAAAGCGCCGGCCGCCGCCACCTCCCAGCCGGCATCGGGATCCAGCCCCAGCCGCACCGCTGCCTGCAACGCACGATATTTGCGCGCGAGCACCTTTGGCGACGCGCCATAAACCCGCTGTGTCAGCCGCTCGATCTGCCGCGCCGACATGCCGGAGACGGCAATCAACCGATTGACATCAGGATTGATCGATCCGGCAAGCCATTCGTCGGCCGTACGGGTGAACCACAGCGGCGGCGGCCTGGCCTGCATGGAAAGCAGCAGAAAAAAGCCATCTGCGGCCGCCACCAGCTCGCGGTGGTTGCGCGCCTCGCCCAGCTGGTTGAGCGCCGTGCGCGCCACCGGGCCGGCCAACGATTCCAGATCGGCCAGCTGATCGGCCAGCTCATCGGCCCCGGCCCCCACCAGCGCCGCCCAACCCGCCGGCAGCAGTCCGGCTCCGAAAATGCGGATCGGCCCAACAGCGTCGAAACGCACCGCCACATCGGTTGGCCCACACAGCGCCGCAGACGGCAGCGGCACCGATGGCCCGCCGCCGAAGGAAAATTGCCCGCTGCCTTGAAACACGAACCGCACCTGCGGCAGCTCGGCGCGCAACGTATCAGTGAGAAACGGCACGTCGGCCTCGAACAGATAGTAGGACGACACCCAGGAGCGCAGCGGCGCCGCCGGCGAAAAATAACGCAGCGAAAATGCCGACGCCATCATCTCTTTGCAATCACCATGATGCGCCCACCTTTTTCGCCTCTTCGAGTGGCCCACCAAAGCCGCCTGCGAACCGGCGTCTAGCGTGCCCATCCCTCGGGGATATTGCGGATAATGTCTGCGCCCTGCCCGCAAAGGTCAAGCGCAACGCCGACAGGAAAGCGCGTGTGGCAGCGAGTGTGCGAAAAAACACCCCGGCGCCTCGCAGCACCGGGGTGTATGAGTAGAGGCATCCGTGGTTCTGTCAGCGCAATCAGACCCCCTGTCGGGTTGCCTCCCTGTACCAACGAACCGAACCGGACACCCCTTGGGTCGCAGTCTTTGAAATAGCGAAAAACAGGCCAACGGTATTGGACAAATCCGACACCAATTCTCAGCTGCCGGCCTGGCTCCAGGCGCGCACATTCTCTCCCAGCACATCAAGTGGCACCGCGAGCCTCACTTCGTGCTTTCAGGGTTTCGATGTAGCGCCCGGCTTGCGAAAGTGGAGACCCCTCACTTCGCTGGCGCACACCGGCTTGCGAACACCGTCCGGTTTCGCGCAAAGGTCGGCCGATGTTTCGCTTGCTTCGCCCTGCGCTGTTTCAGCTTTCGCCCGAAACGGCGCATGGTCTTACGCTGCATTTGCTGGCGCGCATGCCGCTGCCAGCTGCCCCGCCGCCCCACGCCGCGCTTGCCACCACCATCGCCGGCCTGCACTTTCCCTCGCCGATCGGGCTTGCGGCCGGCTTCGACAAGGATGCCCGCGCATGGGCCGCCATGCTCAGGCTCGGCTTCGGTCATGTCGAAATCGGCACGCTCACTCCGTTGCCGCAGGCGGGCAATCCACGGCCCCGCATCTTCCGCCTGTCCGAAGACGGCGCCGTCATCAACCGGCTGGGCTTCAACAACGGCGGCCTCGAAGCCGCGCTGCCGCGGTTGCAGAATCATCCTGGCCTCGGCGTCAATGTGGGCGCCAACAAGGATTCGACCGACCGCATCGCAGATTATGCACAAGGTGTCCGCGCCGTGCGCGAGGTTGCCGCGTGGATCACCCTCAACATCTCGTCGCCCAACACGCCCGGCCTGCGCGGCCTGCAAGACAATGGCCTCGCCGATCTGCTCGCAGCCGCCGTGCAGGCACGCGGCGAAGCCGGCCCGCCGCTGTTCCTGAAGGTCGCCCCTGATCTTGATGCCGCGCAGATCGAGGCGATATCTGCCACCGTGCTGGAAAGCGGCATCGCCGCACTGATTGTCGGCAACACCACGCTGGCACGGCCAACGACGCTGCGATCGGTGCACCGTGGCGAAAGCGGAGGCCTCTCCGGTGTGCCGCTGATGGCGCCCTCCACCGCGATCCTTGCGGCCTTTGCGCGCCAGCTGCGCGGCCGGCTGCCGCTCGTCGGCGTCGGCGGCGTCCGCACGGCAGACGATGTGTATGCCAAGTTGCGCGCCGGCGCGTCGCTGGTGCAGCTTTACACCGCCCTGGTCTATGAAGGGCCAGGGCTGCCGGCACGGTTGAATTCCGGGCTGGCGGCACTTCTGAAGCGCGACGGGCTGAGCTCGGCGGCAGCGGCAGTGGGCCTCGATCTTGCGTGAGGGTTGAGCCGCCGGTCGCCCTGACCTATCGGTGCGGCATGAAATCATTCCTCCCGCTGGCGCTGCTCGCCTCGCTCGCCACCCCGTTGTTCGCGCAGATCGCTCCGCCGGCAGACACGCAACCCGCCCCGCGCTTTTACACTTCGGGCGCGGAAGACACGGCACCGGTGCGGCCGCTGGCCGAGGTAACCGCTGCCGGCTCCGGCGTCGCCACGGCGGCCGATCCACGCGCCACCGCTGCCGGCCATGCCATGCTGCAGGCCGGCGGAAGCGCCGCAGACGCGGCGATTGCGATGATGATCGCGCTCACCGTATCCGAGCCGCAGTCCAGCGGCATCGGGGGCGGTGCCTTCCTCGTCTGGTATGATGCGAAAACAGCCAGAACGATCACGCTGGATGGCCGCGAGAAAGCCCCGGCCGCCGCCACGCCGGAGCGCTTCACCGGCGCCGACGGCAAGCCCATCGGCATCGCCGCTGCAGTTCCGGGTGGCAAATCGGTCGGCGTTCCCGGCGCTGTTGCGCTCGCTGCCGAAGCGCACCGGCGCTGGGGCAGGCTGCCCTGGGCAAAGCTGTTCGAGCCATCGATTGCACTGGCGCGCGACGGCATTGTCGTCACCGAACGGCTGTACCGCTTCACCGGCGGCCGCAAGGCGCTGCTCGCGCCCAGTCCGGCCGCCGGAGTGTTCCTCGATGCGAAAGGCGATCCCTGGCCGGTTGGCCATGTGCTGCGCCAGCCGGAGCTTGCAGCAACGCTGCAAATGCTGGCGAAAGACGGGCCGGATGCCTTTTACCATGGCCCCATCGGCGCACAGATCAGCGCAGCGGTGGGCACGGCTTGGAACAATCCGGCGCCGCTGACTGCAGCAGACCTCGCCGCCTACCAGGTCACCGAGCGCCAGCCCCTGTGCGTGCCATACCGCAAGCTGAAGCTCTGCACGATGGCGCCGCCATCTGCGGGCGGCATTGCCGTTCTGCAGACGCTGAAGCAGTTGGAGCGCTTCGACATGGCGAAGCTCGGGCCGGACAATCTGCTGTCGTGGCACCTGTTCGCCGAATCGCTGCGCCTCGCATTTGCCGACCGTGAAGCATTCGGCGCCGATGCGGATTTCGTCTCCGTCCCGGTCGTCGGCCTGCTCGATCCGGCCTACCTGGCGGCCCGCGGCGCCCTCATCCGCATCGACCGCGCCATGCCCGAGGTCGCCCCCGGCGTGCCGCCCGGCAGCGCGCCGCGCGCCGCACAACTGCTGGCGGACATCCCTGCCACCTCGCACATGGCTGCTGCCGACGCGGACGGCAATCTCGCCAACCTCACTGCCACCATCGAAGGCCCGTTCGGCAGCGGTCTGATCGCCGGCGGCTTCATGCTGAACAACGAGCTGACCGATTTCGACATGGTGCCGATGCGCGACGGCAGCCCCGCGCCCAACCGGATGCAGCCCGGCAAACGCCCGCGCAGCTCGATGGCGCCCACTATCGTCTATGACGGGAAGGGAAGGGCCATTGCTGCGTTCGGCGCGGCCGGTGGTGCCACCATCATCGCGCAGGTGGCCAAGGCCATCATGGCATACGCCGATTGGGGAATGCCCGTGGAGCAGGCGATTGCCGCCCCCGTGCTGGTGGCCGACCGGCGCGGTGTGCGGCTGGAAAAGGGCAGCCGGCTCGGCGAAATGGCGGCCGGGTTCAAAGCGCTCGGCCACGCCAACGTCATCGAATCCAGCCTGCCCCTGAAAACCAACGGGATCATGCGCACTGGCCGCTATGACAAAGGGGGCTGGGGCAAGGCGGGCTGGGGCAAGGCGGGCTGGGGCAAGGGCGGGCGGGGCAAGGAGGGCTGGCGCGCGGCGGCCGACCCGCGCAGCGAAGGCGCGGCACTGGCGCTGCCATGAGGATTTTGCCAAAGCTGGCGCAATTGGTTCGGGGAGCAGGCAAGGCATGAGTCGCAAGGATATCATCGAGGCCGAACGCCAGCGCGAAGCCGAGCGCCGAGTGTATGAAACCGGCATCGAGCGCTGGTCGAACCTGGTGCAGATGTTCTTCGACCAGGCCGACCGGCTGGGCGACGCGTCGTTCCTGTGGCACAAGGAAGCCGGCAGCTGGAAAGCGACAAGCTGGAAACGCGCCGCCGAAATCGTCGCCTCGCTGGCGGATGCGCTGGTCGCCAATGGCGTGCAGCCGGGCGACCGGGTGATGCTGATATCGGAAAACCGCCCCGAATTCTGCCTGTGGGACCTTGCCATCATGGCAGCCGGCGGCGTCACCGTGCCCACCTACACCACCAACACCGGCCGCGATCATCTGCATATCCTGGAAAACAGCGGCGCGGTCGCGGCAATCGTCTCCACCAACAAGCTCGCCCGCGTGTTGATGGAGGCGGTGTACCAGGCCGGAAACTGCACCATCGTGATTGGCATCGAGCCGCTGAAAATGGGCCAGACCGGTGACGTGACAGTGCTCGACATGGCGGCCCTGCTTGCCGCACACCCGGCCGATGTGAAGGCCGTGTCGGCGCGCGCCACCATGCAGCGCGGCGATCTCGCCTGCCTCATCTACACGTCGGGCACCGGCGGCACCCCGCGCGGTGTCCGCCAGCACCACGGCGCCATCCTGCACAATGTCTCGGGCACGGTCGACATCGTCACCAACGATTTCCCACCCGACGGGCGCGACAGCTTCCTGTCTTTTCTGCCGCCTTCGCACGCCTACGAACACACCGCCGGCCAGTTCGTGCCGATCGGGCTGGGCGGCGAAATCTACTATTCCGAAGGTCTCGACAAGCTTGCCGCCAACATCGAGGAGGTGCGCCCGACCATGATGGTTGTCGTGCCGCGCCTGTTCGAAGTGCTGCGCCAGCGCATGGTCCGCGGCATCGAAAGGCAGGGCGGCATGAGCGTCCGCCTCCTGGCGCTTGCGGAATCGGTCGGCAAGCGCAGCTACGAGGCGGGCAAGGTGGGCCTGCTGGACAAGCCGCTGAGCTTCATCCTCGATCGCACCATACGCGCCAAGGTCCGTGCGCGCTTCGGCGGCCGGCTAAAGGCGATGGTGGCCGGCGGCGCGCCGCTCAGCCCTGAAGTCGGCCTGTTCTTCCAGTCGCTCGGCATCACCATCTGCCAGGGCTATGGCCAGACGGAAACCGGCCCGGTCATCAGCTGCAACCGCCCGGCCGCCGGCATCAAGATGCACACGGTCGGCCCGCCGCTGAAGGATGTGGACGTGCGGATCGCCGAAGACGGTGAAATTCAGGTCGCCGGCGAGCTGGTGATGAAAGGCTATTGGAACAACGACGCCGAAACCGCGAAAGTCCTGTCGGCCGATGGCTGGCTCTCCACAGGTGACATCGGCATCATCGACGAAGACGGCCACATCGTCATCACCGACCGCAAGAAAGACATACTGGTCAACGACAAGGGCGACAATGTAGCGCCGCAGCGGGTGGAGGGCATGCTCACCCTGCAACCGGAAATCGCCCAGGCGATGGTCTACGGCGACCGCCGCCCCCATCTTGTCGGCGTCATCGTCCCCGACACCGAATTCATCCTGGAGTGGGCGGCTGCCAACGGGGTCGAAGTCGCGGCCGTTCCCGGCAAGCCGGAATTCCAGCGCGCCGTCCAGGCAGCTGTCGACCGGGTCAACGGCCAGCTTTCCGTCATCGAACGCGTCCGCCGCGTCATCCCCGCCGACGCCCCCTTCACTGTGGAAAACGAGCAGATGACGCCCAGCCTGAAAATCCGCCGCCACGTGCTGAGAGAGCTTTACGGCAAGCGGCTGGACGCGCTCTACAAGTAACAATCGCGCCCGATGAGGACCGTTCAGCGAACGCGGCCTGGCGCGCGCGGTTGCGCCGACAGGCCGGGGGGCAAAATCCCCCGGCAATCGCTGCATCACGCCCGCTGTTTTGTCGCCGCAATCCAGCGGTCGATCTTTGCGTCCAGCACCTCCAGCGGCAGCGCGCCCGACATCAGCACTTGTTCGTGGAAAGCCTTCACGTCGAACTTCGGCCCCAGCGCCTTCTCCGCCCGCGTGCGCGCTTCGCGGATGCGAATCTGGCCCACCTTGTAGGCAAGCGCCTGCGCCGGCATGGCGACATAGCGGTCAACCTCGTTGGTCGCGTCCGTCTCGCCCATCGATGAGTTGGCCAGCATGTATTTGATGGCCCGTTCCCGGCTCCAGCCCTTATGGTGCAGCCCGGTGTCCACGACGA
>JBBRKH010000129.1:0-6657 GCA_038217965.1 Sphingomonadales bacterium
CTAAAGCACGCGCAGCCGCATATGCAAACACCAGCCAAAATTCCCCCAGCCCAGTCACGCCACCCGGAGCCGGGCGTTCCGGTGATTACGGGCATCAACTGGATGGGGTTCAGAACCCTCTATGTGAAGGAAGTGCGGCGCTTCTTCAAGGTGCAGCTGCAAACCATCTGGGCGCCGGCGATGACGACGCTGTTGTTTCTGGCAATTTTCACTGTGGCGCTGGGAACAGTGAAGCCAGAAATTCTCGGTGTGCCCTACGCCAATTTTCTGGCACCTGGCCTTATCGTGATGGGGATGGTTCAAAATGCCTTTTCCAACAGCTCGTCGACGCTGCTGATAGCGAAAATTCAGGGCACGATCGTGGATGTGATGATGCCGCCGCTCTCGACCGGCGAGCTGCTGGCCTGCTTTGTTGCCGGCGCCTTGACACGCGCCTGGCTGGTGGGCCTGGCGATCTATCTGGCCATGCTGCTGTGGCCCGGCGTGGATTTGACGATCCGCAACATCTGGCCGGTGCTGTATTTCGGGACGATGGGTTCGGTGCTGCTGGCGCTGCTCGGGGTTCTGACCGGCATCTGGGCCGACAAATTCGACCATGCCGCGACCATCACTTTTTTTGTGGTGCAGCCACTGACGCTGATGTCGGGGACCTTCTATGCCATCGAAAACCTGCACCCGACGATGCAGCGTATCAGCCTTTCCAATCCATTTTTCTACCTGATCGACGGGTTTCGGGCAGGATTCATCGGCGTTTCGGAAGCCAGTGTCTGGTTGGGCGGCGGCCTCATCGGCGGGCTGGTCCTGCTGTTTTGGTGGGTGTCGTATGCTGTTCTCAAATCGGGGTGGAAATTGCGCGCCTGAGGCGCTAAAAAAAGGCGATTGAAAGCGGGCGGCCGGCTGGTGCCGCCTTTTTTGTTTTGGAGCGCGATGATGGCGATTTCCCCGCTGATGCCCGTTTATGGCCGTTGCGATGTGGCACCGGTGAGGGGGGAAGGCTCGTATCTGTTCGATGCTGCGGGCCGGAAATGGCTGGATTTTGCCTCCGGGATTGCCGTCAATCTGCTCGGCCATGGGCATCCGCATCTGACGAAAACGATCCAGGAGCAGGCCGGGCAGCTGATGCATGTCTCGAATCTCTATGGATCGCCACAGCAATTGGCAGTGGCCGAGCGACTGCGCGATCTGACGTTCGCCGACACGATGTTTTTCACCAATTCCGGCGCGGAAGCGCTCGAATGCGCAATAAAGACGACGCGGTCTTACCATTACGCGACCGGAAATCCGCAGAAATACCGGATGCTGACCTTTTCCAACGCGTTCCATGGACGGACACTGGCGACGATTTCGGCAACCAATCAGGAAAAGATGCGGAAAGGCTTCGAGCCGCTTCCGGACTGGTTCAACGTATTGCCGTTCAATGATCTGGCGGCGGCGGAAGCAGCGATTGACGAGTCGATCGGTGGATTTCTGGTGGAGCCGGTGCAGGGCGAAGGCGGCATCCGCCCCGCCACGCCCGAGTTTCTGCAGGGGTTGCGCGCGCTGGCCGACAGGCACGGGCTGCTGCTGGTGCTGGATGAGGTGCAGTGCGGCGTGGGACGTACGGGCACGCTGTTTGCGCATGAGCAATATGGCATTACGCCCGATATCATGGCGATCGCCAAGGGGATCGGCGGCGGCTTTCCCGTTGGGGCCTGCCTTGCAACCGAAAGGGCGGCGGCCGGCATGGTCGTGGGCACGCATGGCTCGACCTATGGCGGCAATCCGCTGGCTATGGCGGCTATCGGCGCCGTGCTCGATATCGTGAGCGAGCCGCAGTTCCTCGCCGAAGTGCGCGAGAAGGGGCAGCGGCTACGCGCTGCGCTGGAGCAGATGATCCCGAACCATGACCTGTTCGATCATGTGCGCGGGATGGGGCTGATGCTCGGCGTGAAGCTCAATGCCGACAGCCGGGCGTTTGTGAACCATGCGCGCAATCACGGCATCCTGACGGTCGCCGCCGGAGACAATGTTGTCCGCATCCTGCCGCCGCTGACGATCGGCGAGGCGGAAATCCGCGAATGTGTGGAAAAGCTTTCGGCAGCCGCCGCCGCGTTCGAGGTGCCGAAGGCGGCATGACGACGGCGGTGCGGCACGTTCTGAACCTGTCGGATATCGGCCAGCCAGGCCTGCGGCAGGTGCTGGACCATGCCCGCGCCCGCAAGGCTGCGCGGGCCGGGCTGCCCAACGGCATGGCGGATGGCGATGCGCCGCTTTCCGGCCACGTGCTGGCCAGCATCTTCGAAAAGCCGTCCACCCGCACTCGCCTGTCGTTCGAGGTGGCGATGCGGCAGCTTGGCGGCAGCGCCATGACGCTGGCTTCGGGCGACTTGCAGCTCGGGCGCGGGGAAACCATAGAAGACACGGCGCGTGTGATGTCGGGCTATGTCGATGCAGTGATGATCCGCGCCAACCGGCATGCGGATGCGGCGGCGTTTGCGCGCGCTGCAAGCGTACCGGTCGTGAACGGCCTGACGGAGCAATCGCATCCGTGCCAGATCGTCGCCGATCTGTTGACGGCGGAAGAACGGCTGGGGCGACCGGCGGAGGGAACGGTCTGGGCGTGGCTCGGCGACGGCAACAATGTGTGCAATTCCCTTGTAGAAGCCGCAGGACTTCTGGGCTTTGCGCTGCGGGTGGCCGGACCGGACGGCTATGCGCCGGACGCCGGGTTCGTCGCCTCCGCCCGGGCGCGCGGCGCGACGGTGGATATCGGACAGGATGCCACAACGGCCGTGGTCGGCGCGGATGTTGTGATAACCGACACCTGGGTATCGATGGGGCAATCGGGCAGCAACGACCGCATTCGGGCCATGCTGCCCTATCAGGTCAACCCGATGCTGATGGCAGGCGCTGCTCGTCACGCCATCTTCCTGCATTGCCTGCCGGCCCACCGCGGCGAGGAAGTGACCGACAGCGTCATCGATGGCCCGCAATCGGCCGTGTGGGATGCAGCGCGCAATCGGGTGCATGCACAGAAGGCGTTGCTGCTGTGGGCGTTGGGCAAGCTGGGTTGATGGCGGCAGAGTTTTTCGCCTCCGGCCGATTGCCACCGGGAGCCTTTTTCTTCTCGGGTCAGCCGGCGTGACGCAGCGCAACGGCGACCGACTGATCGGTTTCACTCTGCCGCAGCGCGGCGCGCGCGGCAGGGTGGTGCGGCTGGACCAAACCGTAAGCGCCGTTCTTGCGGCACATGCCTACCCGCCGCAGATCGCGCGATTGCTGGCGGATGCGCTGGTGCTCACGGCGTTGCTGGGCGATTTGCTGCGGCCGGAGGACGGGCAGCTGACGTTGCAGGCAAAGGGCGAGGGCGGGCCAGTCAAGCTGCTTGTGGCGGACTACAAGGCGGGCGCGTTGCGGGGCTATGCGAGCCAGGATCTGGATCGCCGGTTTGCGGCGGCGGAGACTTTGAAGGCGCTGTTTGGCAAGGGCTATCTGGTGATCACGCTGGACCAGACGGAGGCCAGCGAGCGCTATCAGGGGATTGTGGAGCTTGGCGGCGAGACGCTTGCCGAGGCGGCCGAAATCTATTTCGGCAACAGCGAACAGTTGCCGACCGTGGTGCGGCTGGCGGGGGTGCAGCAGGCGGATGGCGGGTGGACGGCGGGGGGGATGATCGTTCAGCACCTGTCGCGCTCGGAGTTGGGCGCAGCGCGGTTGCATGTGGAGGGAGGCGACGCGGACTGGGAGTATGTGCGGGCGCTGGCTGGAACGGTCCAGGCCGATGAATTGACCGATCCGGCCCTGGCGTTGGAGGACCTGCTGTGGCGGCTGTTTCACGAGGAGGAGGTGCGGGTTCTTGCGCCGGTGCTTCTGTCGCGCGGGTGCCGCTGCTCGCTGGATCATATTCGCGGGGTGTTGAGCCAGTTTCCGGATGCCGAGCGGGCGACGATGCGCAATGATGCGGGTTTGATTTCGGTGGATTGCGAATTTTGTTCGAAACAATTTCTGCTCGAAGTGTAGCAGTTTTCGACACAGAGCGGCGTATATGGGGGCATGCGCCGAATCACTCTGCTTTTGCTCTGCATCCCCGTTGTTGCTGCGAGTGCACAGCCGATCGCGCCAAAGGCGTTGGCGGACGGGTTTGCGCCAGGGCTTTGGAAGGCTGTAGAAGTGGCCGTTGACCAGAAAGCGGTGCGGACAATCTGCCTTTCGTCGCAGGCGCAGATGGCGACGGATGGCCGGCCGGCGGATGGCTGCCAGATGAATGTTCTGACGGACGATCCTGGCAATGCGGTGGTCAGCTACAAATGTGACAGCGGGCTGTCGGGGCGGACGGAAATCCGGCGCGATGCAGCAGGAATTTACACGGTCCACGCGCAAGGGCTGGACAAGGCGCTGCCGTTTGCGTCGCACGCGGAATGGCGCCGTGTAGGGCCCTGCTGAGCCTCAATCGAAGGTTAAATCACCCCCGGCGGGTTCATCGAGGTAGGGCGCCAGATCCACTTCGGCGAGAGTGGCGGGGCGCCATCGCGGGGTGCGATCCTTGTCGATCAACTGGGCGCGGACGCCTTCGTAGAAATCGTGGCCGGCCTTGATGCCGCAGACCATGCGATACTCCAGTTTCAAGCAGCTTTCGATGGTTGCTCCACGCCCTTCGCGCAGGGCATGCAAGGTGAGCATGCAGGATGTGGGGGACATGGTGCGGATGATGCGGGCTTGGGAATTGGCCCAGTCGTCGCCGGTGTCCAGCGATTCCAGGATAGCTTCCACATGATCGTGGCCGAAATGGAAGTCGATGCCGTCTTGCAGGGCGTCAACGGCGTTGGGACCTGGGTCGCTGTCGAATGTTGCAAGGATATGATCGACGGTTTCCTGCGAATGGGCGAGGCGATCCTTCAGGCTGGCCAGTTGCTCTGCATCGACGAAATGGGTGGCGATGTTGGCGGCCATGCTGTCGGCGGCCTTCAGGCGGGCGCCCGTAAGGCCAAGCCAGGTGCCGAGCTCGCCGGGGAGCAGCGGCAGGCCGTGAGTGCCGCCGACATCGGGGATGAGACCGATGCCGGTTTCCGGCATGGCAAATAGCATCCGGTCTGTGGCGACACGATAGGGCGCGTGGATCGATATTCCGACGCCGCCGCCCATGGTGACGCCATCGAGCAGCGCGATATAGGGCTTTGGATAATGGGCGATGGCCTGGTTCATGCGATACTCGTCGTGGAAAAAGCTCTCCCACTCAGAACTGCCGTTTTTGCCGGCATGATAGAGGCCGACCACATCGCCGCCCGCGCAGAAGGCGCGGTCGCCGGCGCCTTCGACGACAACAAGGGCGATTTCGGAATCGCTGGCCCAGTCGATCAGTTGGCGGTGGAGGGCAACGCACATGGCGTGGTTGAGCGCGTTCAGCGCCTGCGGACGGTTAAGCGTGACCACGCCGACGCGCCCGATGCGGGTGAACAGGATGTCATTGGGGGTATCCGGGGTCATGCGGGTTTGCCTTCAGCAGTGACGAAATGGCCGGGGCCTTCGACTTCGACGAGCATCACCGCGGTGGAGAGCCGGGCGAGCAGCTTGCCGAATTCGTCCAGCAGATCGGCTTCGGCGAACACGATGGTGCGGCCGAATTTGATGACCCGTCCGACCGCAAAAACCTGCGCGTTCATGCGGGCAGCAGCGAGGAAACTCACCTTGAACTCGATGGTGGGGACACCGACGCGGCGGCCGGCGCGGGCAATCACGGCAGCCGCGGCGGCATCGTCCAGCGCGGCGGCAATGATGCCTCCTTGCAGATTGCCCATCGGGTTGCAGAATTCTGGCTTGGCGATCATGCCATAGCGGGTCGTGCCGGCCTCCGCGTCGATATCCAGCAATTCCATGCCGAGCAGAGTTGTGGTCGCGGCCTTGCGGCTGCGCATCATTTCCAGAAGTCTGCCATTGTCTGCGGGCATCAAAGGCCTTCCACGCGGGTGAAACCGAAGCTCTTAAGGGCGGGGAGGAGGGGTGCCAAGGCTTCTGTTCCGCCGGTGAAAATGGCGCGGTTCTGCGGGTCGACACTTCCCTCTCCCCGCTCGCCTCCGGCGAGGTGCCCTCTTCCCCGGGGGCAATTGGCTTGCAGCAGGTGAACTGCCCTTCTGGCAATGCCTTCGGCGCCGTCCACGAAGCCGATGGGGCGTGGACAGGCGGTGGCGAGTTCATCGGCAACAAGGGGAAAATGGGTGCAGGCCAGCACGATGGTGTCCAGCCGGTCACCGCCGGGCTGGCGCATAAGGCCGGCTACAGCATCCGTGAATATCTGCGGGTCCGGCGTACCGCCGCGCAGCTTCTGCTCGGCGGCTTCGACAAGGGCAGCGCTGCCGTGGCGCAGGACGGTGCAATCCGATGCAAACTGCGCGCTCAGCTCGTCGACATAGGGCTGGCGGACGGTGGCGTCGGTGCCGAGCACCCCGATGACGCGGGTAATCGAGCGCTCGGCGGCGGGCTTTATGGCAGGGACAGTGCCAACGACGGGCACAGACAGCACCGGGCGCACATGGCCAAGGGCGATGGTGGACGCAGTGTTGCAGGCGATGATGACGATTGCGGGGTCGAGGCGCTCGGTCAGCCGCCCAAGCAGCCCGGCAACGCGGGCAGAAACATGCGCCTCGGATTTCGTTCCATAAGGGAAGCCGGCCGAATCGGCGC
>JBBRKH010000130.1:0-6570 GCA_038217965.1 Sphingomonadales bacterium
CAGCCCACTGGCTTGCGGCGGCAGGCGCGGCGCTGAGCAGCAGCGCCGCCAGCGGCAATGCTGAGCGGTGGATCAGCAAGCGGCGGATCAAAGCGGGTTGCGGCGCAGCGCCGGGATCATCCGGGCGAGCACGTCGTCGCGATCGAAGAAATGATGCTTCAACGCGCCGGCGACGTGCAGGGCGATCAGTGCGATGGCGACAAAGCCCAGGATTTCATGAACATCGCCGGCGTTGCCCGAGGTTTCCTTCGAGGTGGCGACCGGCAGGTGGGGCCAATCGAACAGGCCGAACCAGCTTGTCGGAAAGCCGAGCGGGCTGGCCGACACCATGACCCAGCCGGACAGCGGTATCAGCAGCAGAAGGGCATAAAAACCATAATGGGTAAAGCGCGCCAGCGCGCGCTCCATCCCGGTCATGTGCGCGGGCAGCGGCGGAAAGCCCGCGCCGATGCGAAGCCCGAGGCGCAGCAGGGTGAGCAGCAGGATCGTGAGCCCGACGGATTTGTGCAGCTGGATGATCTGAAAGCCAAGCTTCTTCATCGCCGGATCATCGGACGCGAGCAGATTGCCCATCAGCAGGCCGGCGGAAAGATTGCCAATTACCAGCAGGGCAATCACCCAATGCAGGATGATTGCCGTGCGGGAATAGGAGCTGCGTCCGACGGCCAGGCTCATTTCTTGAGGAATTCGGCTTCGATCATCAGCTCGACTTCGTCGGACACCATCGGAACCAGGTCTTTCAGTCCGAAATCCGAACGGTTCAAGCTGCCGGTGGCGGAAAAGCCGATTGCTGGAACCTTGCGGAAGGGATGCTCCTTGGCGGCATTCAGCTTCACGTCCAGCGTTACCGGCCTGGTGACTCCGGCCAAGGTGAGATTGCCGGTGAGCTTGCCGGTGGTGGCACCGGTTGCAACGAGCCCGGTCGAGGAGAAGCTGATGCTGGGATGTTCACCGGCCCGCAGGAATTTCTCGGCGACGATCTTGTCGAAATCCTCTTTCTCGGGAAACGGAAATTCGGTGCGCACGGACCGCGGATCGATGGTCACGGTGACGCTGGATTTCGTGACGTCCGCGGGGTCCAGCTTGATGGTGGAATCGAAGGTCACGAACCGGGCTGGATAGTTCGACAGGCCCAGATGCTTGACCCGCCAGGTGACGGATGCATGGGTTCTGTCCAGTGCATATTCGCCGGCCGGCACATCGAGCGCTGCGGCCTGCGAGAAGGCAGGGGCCAGCGGCAGGCAGGCCAGCGCTGTTGCCACCGCCAATGATTTTGCCGTCATGCGCATGTTCGTCTCCACCTGTTGTTGCCGATGGAGACATTAGCAATACCGCTGCCGGGCAGCAAGCGCCCGGCAGCGCACCTCAGCTCTGCGCTGGCGCGATCACCTGTTCGGGATTGGCCATCGTGAACAGCTCACGGATCTGCGACAGCGAGAACAGATGCGCATAAAGTAGCCCCATCAGACCGTTCTGCACCATCTTGCGCGCCTGATCGCCGCGCAGATTCTGCATCTTGGATTCGTCCACCATGCGAAAACCGGCGAAGGTGGCCGGCTGCTCCATGCCGGGATTCTGGATCTGCGCCTGGCCCTCCATCAGCAGGCCGAGCTTTTCAACCTCGTCCATGAAGCTCTTGGTCTTGGCGATTTCCTGCTCGAACTGTTCGCAGAAGTTGAGCACGTTCTTTGTGGTATCGGATGGCTCCGCTTCGTTGAACAGCTTCTGTTCGCCATCTGCGGTCACGAGGTCCCAGCTGTCATCGAACACCAGGCTGAGCACTTCGGCCGAGGGGTCGAGCTTGGCCAGCATGAAGGGGTGGCGGCGCAGATAGGCGGGGATGTAAGCGCCGGGACGCCACTTGCCGTCGGCGTCGACAAACAGGTTCACGCCTTCGTTCAAACCAACGAGCGCCAGCGGCACGGACGATTCGCCGGTGCCAAACACGATCGGATAGTGGCGCTGCGCCATGGCAAATTCGCCGACCGTGATGGGCACGGCATGCGTGTCCCGCGCAAAGGCCATGTCGGCACGCTGGTTCAGCCCGAAGCCTTTGTGCACATCGGTCTGCAGCGGCACCAGATTGCGATAAAACAGCGGAAATTGCGTGGTGGGTTGGCTGGCCATCATGTCGTCCTGTTGGTGGCGGTGCCCGGCAGATGAGCAAGGCATGCTAAAATGAAAATAGCGCCGTGGCGGCGCTCGTGACAGGGGCTTTAGCGCGGCCGCCCGTGGCAGGCAATAACCTGTCAGGCGAAGATTTTGTGCGGATTCATGATACCGTCCGGATCGAGTGCGGCCTTGATCGCCCGCATCGCCGCAAGCTTGCCGGGATCGCCCAGCCGCGCCAGTTCCGCGGCTTTCAAGGTGCCGATGCCATGTTCGGCGCTGATCGAGCCGTGGAAGGCATGCAGGATGTCGTGCAGCGCGCGGCGTGCGGCCTCGCCCTCACCCGCCAGCCATGCCCTGGTGTCGACGCCGCGTGGTGGCCGGATGTTGAAATGCAGGTTGCCGTCGCCAAGATGCCCGAAGGCCAGCGGCCTGGTGCCCGGAAAATTCTGCGCCAGCATCGCCATTGCGGTGGCATGAAAGCGCGGCACATCGGCAACGGCGACCGAAATGTCGTTCTTCAGCGAACCGCCGTCCCGCTTTTCGGCGTCCGCGATGGCCTCGCGCAAAGTCCAGAAATCCGCCGCCTGCGCCAGCGAAGCGGCGATGGTGGCATCGCGAACATCATCGGCGTCGATCGCTTCGGCGAGGAGGGCCGCCAGGGCCGCATCGGGCACGGCTGCTTCAACGAGGATATGGTAGCCATGCACCCCTTGCAACGGCGCGCGGCTGCCGGGAATATGCTGCAGCAGCATTGCCAGACAATCGGAATCGATGACTTCGAAGCTCTCGACCGTTTCGCCCAGCGTGCGCCGCGCGCGGGCCAGCAGCCTCAGCGCCGCCGCGAGATCGGCAACGCCGGCCCAGGCAACGCTCGTCTGCGCCGGGGCCGGCACCAGCCGCAGCGCGGCGGCGGTGACGATGCCCAGCGTGCCTTCGCCGCCGATCAGCAGCTGCTTGATGTCGTACCCGCTGTTGTCCTTGCGGAGCGCGCCGAGCTGATCGAGGATGCTGCCATCGGGCAGAACCGCCTCCACACCGAGCACCAGCGCGCGCATCGTGCCGTGCCGCAGCACCTGCACGCCGCCGGCGTTGGTGGAGACCAGCCCGCCGATGGTGGCGCTGCCCTTGGAGCCGAGCGAGAGCGGAAAGGCGCAGCCGGCGTCGGCTGCTGCTGCATGCACGCTGGCCAATGGCACCCCGGCTTCGGTGACAAGGCACAGGCCAGCCGCGTCGATGCTCCGGATGCGAGACATGCGCCGGGTCGAGACGATGGCAACGGGGCGCGCCGAAATCGCTTCCGGCACGCTGCCGCCGACGAGCCCGGTGTTGCCACCCTGCGGCACCAGCGCGATGCCATCCCTTCGCGCGATCCGCACGATGGCCTGCACCTGCTGCAGCGTATCGGGCAGCAGCAGCCAGGTCGCATGCCCGGTCTTGCTGCCGCGCCAGTCCGTCAGGTGCGGCGCCAAATCGGCCGCTTCGGTCTGAATGGCGGAGGCGGGCAGCGCGTCTGCGAACGCCTGCAGCGTCGGGCTCAATCGCCGGCCAGGCGGTCGAGCTTTGCCTGCACTTCGGCAAGCTGCGCCTTCAGCGCCTTCAGATCATCTGCTGCGGGTTCCGGCATCGCTGCCGGCGAACCTGCCGCGGCGGCAGGCGGATTGCCCGCGGCGGCGGCAAGCGGATTGCCCGCAGCGGCGGCGGCAGCAGCAAGCGGATTGGCCTTGGCCCAGATATCGGTGGCGGCCTTCATCATCGCCATGTTCTGGCGCGCCATCGCTTCAAAAGGGTTTGCCCCCGTGGCGGCGGTGCCCCCCAGAATGCCGGTGAGTGTCGATCGCACCTGCTCCTGGTTCCGCCGGAAGGCTTCCATCGACGCCTCCAGGTAATGCGGAACCATGCCCTGCATCTGATCGCCGTACATGGAGATGAGCTGCCGCAGGAACGGCACCGGCAGCATGGTTTCGCCGCGGTTTTCTTCTTCCATGATGATTTGCGTCAAAACGCTGTGGGTGATGTCGTCACCCGATTTCGCATCCAGTACCTTGAAGTCGCGGCCCGCCCTGGTCATCGCCGAAAGATGATCGAGCGTGATGTAGGATGAACTTTCGGTGTCATACAGGCGCCGGTTGGCGTATTTCTTGATGATGACAGGCGATTGGCCCTTGCCGTCATCGCGCTTTTCGGACTGGCTCTTTGCTGTGGAAGACATGAACGCTTGCCTGACATGGTCTCGAGAGGTGGTTGACGAGCCCGGCACGAAATCGGGCCGGGCCGCCGTTGCAGCATTTCGACTTAGCATGTGCAGCAAAGCGGGGCAATTCTGCGTCGCGAATGGCTGTGGCTGAAGCGCGCGGCCCGCACCCGCTCGGCCTGTTCCTGGGCCTGGCGATGCGCCGATGCGCAGACGATCCCGCCTGGCTGAAGCGCATTCTGGCCGGCGTACGCTGCTATCAGCAGGCGTCCGTGTTGCCGCCGCGGCCGCAGAGGGAGGCGGTGCTGGGCATTGGCGGTGTGGCGTTGCGGGATCATGGCGGCGAGCCGGGCGGGCGGCTGGTCGTTGTCGTGCCCTCGCTCATCAATGCGCCGCATGTGCTCGATCTGGCACCCGGGCGCTCGCTGGTGGAGCATCTCGTCCGGCAGGGTTTCCGGGTTCTGATGGTGGACTGGGGCACCACAGGCAAGGGCGAGCGGCGCCTCGGCCTTGCCGGGCTGGTGTCGGCGCGACTGGTGCCACTGGTGCGCCAGCTCGGGGAGCCGGTGTCGCTGGTGGGCTATTGCCTTGGGGGCACATTGGCGCTGGCGGCCGCCTGCCGGCTGGGTCCGGCCGCCGGGCGGCTGGCGCTGATCGCTGCCCCCTGGCATTTTGATGGCTTCCCCGCGCCGGCGCGCACCAACGCGCAAGACGTCTGGGATGCAACCAGGCCGATCGCCAGGCAGCTGGGCGCGCTGCCGGTTTCGCTGCTCAATCCGCTGTTCTGGAGCCTGGACGAGGATGCCGTGCTGCGGAAATTTGCAGCTCTGGCCGACCGGCTGCCGGATGACCCGGCCATAGGCTGGTTCGCCGCGGTCGAGGATTGGGCCAACAGCGGCGCGCCGCTGTCTCTGCCGGCCGCACGCGACCTCTTCGAGCTTGGCTTTCGATCGGATCGAATCGGCCGGTCACGCTGGATCGTGGGCGGGCTGTCTGTGCGGCCCGAAGCGCTGTCCTGCCCGATCCTCGACATTGGCGCCACGCGCGACCGGATCGTGCCGAAATCTGCCCGGCTGCGCCGTGCTGGCGTGATCCGTGCCGACGTGGAAGCCGGCCATGTCGGCATGGTGGTGGGCAACACCGCGCGCACCGGCTTGTGGGAGCCGCTTTCAAACTGGCTGCAGACCGCCTAGGTGAGCGGCGCTCGATCAGAAAAAGGATATGATTCGTGACTGATGTGGTCATCGTTGCCGCCCGACGCACCGCCGTGGGCAGCTTTCTCGGCAGCTTCGGCAGCGTTCCGGCGCACGAGCTTGGCCGGGCGGCGATCGTGGCAGCCCTTGCCGATGCCGGCGTTTCCGGTGGCGACGTGAGCGAAGTGATTCTCGGACAGGTGCTGACCGCCGGGCAGGGGCAGAACCCGGCCCGGCAAGCCGCCATGGCCGCCGGTATTCCCCAGGAGGTGCCGGCCTGGGGGGTCAACCAGGTGTGCGGCTCCGGGCTGCGCACGGTCGCGCTGGCGGCGCAGGCCATCCGCAACGGTGACGCGACCGTGGTGGTGGCCGGCGGACAGGAATCCATGTCTTTGTCGGCGCATGCCCAGCATCTGCGGGGAGGCACCAAGATGGGCGCGCTCGAGCTGGTCGACACCATGATAAAGGACGGCCTCTGGGACGCCTTCAACGGCTACCACATGGGGATGACGGCGGAAAATGTTGCCGAACGCTACCAGATCAGCCGCGCTGCGCAGGATGATTTTGCTACCCGCTCGCAGAACAAGGCGGAAGCAGCGAAAAAAGCCGGCCGGTTCGCTGGCGAAATCGTGCCGGTGACCATCAAGGGCCGCAAGGGCGATACGGTGGTGGATCAGGACGAATATATCCGCGACGGTGCAACCACCGAGGCGATGGCTGCGCTGCGCCCGGCTTTCAAGAAGGATGGCAGCGTAACCGCCGCCAATGCCTCTGGATTGAACGATGGTGCAGCTGTTCTGGTGCTGATGGCGGCCGACGAGGCAGCGCGGCGCGGTGCCACCGTGCTCGCGCGGGTGAAGAGCTGGGCTTCGTGCGGGGTCGACCCGGCCGTCATGGGCATCGGCCCGGTGCCGGCATCGCGCAAGGCGCTGGAAAAGGCCGGCTGGTCGGTTGACGACCTCGATCTGGTGGAGGCGAACGAAGCCTTTGCCGCGCAGGCTCTCGCGGTCGGTCAGGAGCTGGGCCTCGGTCGGCGTCGACCCGGCGGTGATGGGCATCGGCCCGGTGCCGGCA
>JBBRKH010000131.1:0-6530 GCA_038217965.1 Sphingomonadales bacterium
GGGCTTGAATCCGAACAGATCCAGGATACACTCTGTTTGCATCGGGCGATACCTCCGCTCAGCGTTAAGGCTTTGTTGCAGAAGAACTTTCGCCGATTCGCGGGCCCGATGCACCTATCTTGTGTGAGAAATGCGGGCTAGACTTGGCCTTTCAGGAACGGTACCGCCACAGCGAGGAATGCCTCAGATTCCTCGATCTGTGGGGTGTGGCCAGAGGCTTCCAGCACGACCAGCCGTGCGCCAGGAATGCGCGCCGCCATCTCGGCTCCGTGCTCCGGCGTGCGGGCTTTGTCATGCCGCCCCTGCACGATCAGCGTCGGTGCCGTGATCTCGGCCAGCCGCTCCAAGGTCCGCCCACGGGCATTCGAGCGCGCGGCCGAGAGCGCGGCGGTTCGATTGGCCATCCCGGCCACGCGGCGAAACGCTGCAAGTGTTGCCGCATCGGGCGGACGGTGAAAGAAGCCCGCAACCATCGGCGTGGTTAGCGCATCGTCCCAGATCGCCGTCTCCAACTGGTCGGCCTTCGCCAGGGCGGCGGTGGGATCTGCGGTGAACGCCCCCGTCGCCACCAACAGCAGCCGGACCACACGCGTGGGATGACGCAGTGCGAAATGCTGCGCGACTGCTCCGCCCATGGAGCCGCCGACCAAAGAAACCCAGTCGAGTCCTTTGCGGTCCAGCAGAACCGCAATGCCGTCGGCATAGGCCTCCAGCGTCCACGGGCCCGGAAGGCCGGCCGACTCGCCGAAGCCAGGAAGATCGGGCGCGATCCCGGCGATTCCTGCCTCAGCCAGACGGTCAAGCGTCGATGCCCAGAACAGGGAGGACTGGCAGAAGCCATGGACGCACACGGCGACAGTGCCGCTTCCTTGGCGTTCGATGACATGCATTGCCGCTGCCTTCCGTGCCGCTTCGCAACATACAGCTTCCCAGCCTGCCGCGGCGCTGTCGACTCCCAGCCAGATGTTCCGGGATGCGGAGGCGATGCAGGGATGAGAGTGAGGCGCATCGATGTGGTAAACGGGATTGAGCGGTTCGCGTCGTGAAACCCGCGAGGTGGCACCTGCCGGCTCCGAGAACGTCCTTCAACCGTGTGTAATGCGGGATCTTGACGATGCTTTCCGACCGTCGAATGCCCGAGATGCCGGGTCGTCTCCGCGCAGGCCCAGCAGCATGCCGACCGCCGAATTGCCGAGGCCGAGAATACGGTCCCTCTTCCAGCGCGCGAACGCCACCCAATCGCCTGCCTCCGCCCGATGGTGGCAGTGGCGTCAACTACCCATGATCTCCTGCCAGCGAAGGGTCCAGGCCCGTTGCTCGCGTGAGATCAGCTGCTCGTCGGGGAAGATCATCTCGCTCATCTTAGCCGCCGTGGTGATCTGGCTGGCAGCGAACTCCGCCGGCCAGTCGCCGATGTCCATCCGGCCGGGGCTGGCAAAATAGGCCAAGCAGAAGGCGCGCTGGATCTCGGGCTCAAGGCGGAAGTTGAGGAATTCGAAGGCCAATTTCTTGTTCGACGCGCCGACCGGAACTGCGCTGCAATTCCCCAGCGCAATCGTGCCTTCCTTGGGGATCGTCATGCCGTAGGGCAGGCCGCGATTGACGTAGATCGAGGCCCGGCCGCTCCAGAACGGCATGATCCAAACCTGCTCGTTCTCCATGTAGGGCACCGCCTGGGCCGAGGACGCGGCGGTCAGACCGACATAGGGCTTGAGCTCCTCGACCAGCTTCCAGGCCGCATCCATCTTGCTCTCATTGCCGCCCAATGCTCGTGCGCCCATGATCATGGCATAGGCGACAAGGGTGAAGTTTGACGGGCTATGCGCGACGACATGGCCCTTGATGCGCTCGCCATAGCGCTTATGCGCCTGCCAGTAGTCGAGCCAGGAGGTCGGCGCCTCGATCTGCTTCTTATTCCAGACCATCGACAGATACTGGTAGTTCTGCACGATGCCATTCGGCGGGATGAGCTTGGCGTTGGCCGCCGACAGGTACTTGATGTTCGGCACCTCGCGCTCGGTCAGCGGCTCCAGCAGCTTTTCGCGCGTGCCCAGGATAATGGTGGCCGGCACCATTTCGGCCGCCACGTCAAAGCCGGGGGCGCCGCGACTGGCGCGGATGCGGGGATAGGGATCCACGCCGCCGGAATCGTCGTAGGTCACCTTCACCGAGAATTTCTTCTCGAACGGCTCGATCACGGTGCGCAGCGCGATGTCGCGGTACTCGCCGCCATAGGCCGCGATGGTCAGCGTATCGGCCGCGCGGGCAATGATCGGCGGGGCCGCGAGTGCCGGGGTGATCAGCGCTGTCCGGATCACGCCGCGTCGCGAAATGCGCATGCCGAAGGCCTCCATGATTTCCGTCATCCTGGCGCAAAATCCCTATCCCGCAAGCATTTTATTCCAACCGTCTTGCGCCGCAGCAATCGGTATGGCCAGACTGCGCCTCCCATCCTGGCGCAGCGACGCCGCGGCTTCCGGAGGCAAGATGACCGGCCCGATCCTCTATACCGCCGAGCTGGAACTGCACGATGACGACATTCCGGCCTTCATTGACTGGTACGCCGGGCGCCATGCGCCGGACCTGTACCAGGCCGGCTTCACCGTCTGCACCTGCTATCGCGCAGTGCGCGGCGGGATGAAACTAATCGATTTTTATGAAGCGCCGGACTCGAGTATTTTCGAATCGCCGCTGTACCAGCAGATCGGACCGAAGGATGTCTACGGACCGCCTTTGATGAAAAAGCGGCTGGACAAGGCGCATACTGTTTACCAGTACCGGGCCGGCAGCACGCCGGCCGACACCACGCCGCTCGGTGCCGACTGGATCGGTTTCGCCCGGTTCGCGGCGACGCCCCAGGCGGTGGCCAGACTGGCCGAGGCGCTGGCCGGCGAGGCGGGTGCTGCGCTGACCGCGGCCGGCGCGCGGCGGGTACGCCTGGCCGAGCGCGGCCCCGATCATCCGCGCAACCCGACCCATCGGCCCGCCTGCATCGTGCTGGCCGAGTGGGACCGCGAACCCGCCGAGGCCGCCGATATCGGCAGCTTCGTCGCCACCCAGATCGACACCAGCGGGCTCGACAGCTTCGTCGGTTATCGCCTGTACCCCTGGCCGGACGTGCCGCGCCGTTGACGACCCAGCACGCCCGCGCGCTGCGCCCGCTTCTGCTGGTGGCCGTTCCCGCCACCTTCTTGTTCGTGTTCTTCGTGCTGCCGAACGGGTTTCTGCTCGTCGCCGGCTTCCTCAAGTCCGACGCGCAGATGCTGACCGACGAGTGGACGCTGGAAAACTACGACTTCCTGCTGGGCAAGCCGCTTTACCGCGCCGCCCTTTTGCGCACCTTCGTTGTCGGCGCGCTGGTGGGAGTGCTGGTGGTGGTCCTGGCCTATCCCATGGCGTTCTTCTTGGCGCGCACCACCAGCAAATGGAAGGGCCCGCTGATCGCCCTGGCGCTCACGCCACTGCTGGCCAGCGTGGTGGTGCGGACCTATGGGTGGTGGGTGCTGCTGAACCGCGAGGGCGCGCTGAATGATCTGTTGCGGGCACTGGGGCTGACCACCGGCCCGCTGGTGATGCTGCCGTCAGTCGGGGCGATCGTGATCGGGCTGACCCATTCGTTGCTGCCGTTCGGCGTGCTGACCATCCTGAGCGCGCTGAACGGGATCAATCCGAACCTCGAGCGCGCCGCCCTCAGCCTCGGGGCTTCGCGGACCCGCACCTTCCTGAACGTGACCCTGCCGATGTCGGCCAGCGGGGTGGCCGGCGGCTTCCTGCTAGCCTTCGCGCTGGCGATCAGCGCCTATGCCACGCCGACCATCCTCGGCGGCCCGGCGACCGAGACGATGGCCACGCTGATATACAAGTTCATGGTCTCGCTGATGGACTGGTCGATCGGCTCGGCTCTGGGCACGCTGCTGATCCTCAGCTCGATGGCATTGATCGCGATCGGCACCATGCTCGGCGCGCGCCGAGGAACAGTGTAGCGATGCGGCGCCGACATATTCCCTGGGCGATGCTGCGCGGCATCGTGGTGCTGCTGTACCTTTTCATCCTGGTGCCGATCATCATCACCGTCAGCGTGTCGTTCAACTCGGTGAACCAGTCGAAATTCCCGCCGATCGGGTTCTCCCTGCGCTGGTGGGGCGACGCGCTGGCGGCGCGCTGGCTGCAACCATTGGCGTTCAGCATTGAGCTGGGATTGCTGGCGGCGGTGGTGTCGATGCTGCTCGGCATGCCGCTGGCCTTCGCGCTGGTGCGCTATCGCTTCCCCGGCCGAGAGGCATTGACCACCCTGGCACTAGGGCCGCTGGCCCTGCCAGCGCTGGTCACCGGCATCGGATTGCTGCAGTTCATCCAGGCGGCCGGATTCGGCTTCCTGTTCGGCTTTCCCACTCTGCTGATCGGCCATGTGCTGATCTGCCTGCCATTCTCGGTGCGCACCACCGCGATCAGCCTGCGCGCCATGCCGGCGAACCTGGAGCTTGCCGCCCTCAGCCTCGGCGCGACACCGTCCGCAGTGCTGCGCGAGATCACCCTGCCGCTGGTGAAAAGCGGAGTGTTCGCCGGCGGCGTCTTCGCCTTCATCCACTCCTTCACCGATTACAGCATCTCGCTGTTCCTCGCCCGTCCGGGCACGCAGCCGATTACCATCACCATCCTGAGCTTCCTGGAATACGGCTTCGCCCCCACCCTGGCCGCGGTTGCAGCACTGACGCTGGTGGTGCCGCTGGTGCTGATCGCCGTTGTACAGCGCGTGTTCCGCATCGGCGACTTCCTATACGCGGAGAATGCCCGTGGCTGACGCAGCGGTTTCGCTTCGTGGCGTGCGCAAGCTGTTCGGCCGCACGGCCGCGGTGGACGGGATCGACCTCGACGTGCGGCAGGGCGAGTTCCTGACGCTGCTCGGGCCATCGGGCTGCGGCAAGACCACGACGCTGAACATGATCGCAGGGTTTCTCCAGCCTGATGCCGGTGCCATCTACTTGGCCGGGCGGTCGGTGGACGGCCTGCCACCGTTTCGGCGCGACATTGGGCTCGTGTTTCAGGACTACGCCCTGTTCCCGCACATGACGGTGGCCGAGAACGTTGCCTTCGGCTTGCGTATGCGCCGCATCAACCGAACCGAGATCGCCAGTCGCGTTGCCGCGGCGCTGGACCTGGTGAAGCTCACAGGCATGGGCGATCGCCGCCCGTTGGCCATGAGCGGAGGGCAACGGCAACGCGTGGCATTGGCCCGCGCGCTGGTGATCGACCCGACGGTCCTGCTGCTGGACGAGCCCTTGAGCAATCTGGACCTGAAGCTGCGCGAAACGATGCGGCTGGAAATTACCGAAGTGCAGCGTCGGACCGGCGTCACGACCATCCTGGTGACACACGACCAGGGCGAGGCGCTGGTGATGTCTGACCGCATTGCGGTGATGAATGGCGGACGGATCGAACAGATCGCCACTGCCCAGGAAATCTATGAGTGTCCCGCGACGCGGTTCGTGGCGGAGTTCATCGGCAGCATGAATGCGATCCCGGCGCTTTGCGTGGTCGCAGAGGTCGATGGGCGTTGTTCTGTTGAGATTGAATCGGGCACCGCCATCGTGCGCGCACCGCAGAAAGTGCGTTCCGGCGAGCGTATACTGCTTGCGTTCCGACCAGAGCGGAGCCGGGTCAGAGCGATCGGACGCGACGGTGACGTCAATGCGCAGGGAACCGTCGTTCAGCACATCTACCTGGGGACACGAACCGAGATACATGTCGAATTGGCCAAAGGTACCCGCTGCATTGTCGAGACACCGAACGACCGCGTCGCCGTGGTGCCCCGTGTCGGTGAGGCGGTTATTCTCACTGTCGAACCTGAGGATTGCATTGCTTACCCGATGAACGTCAGCGGCCAGTAGCGCGGGGACTGTCTGAATTTCCGTGTATGGCCGGTCGGTTGAACGACACTGTCAGGACATTGCCCAGGCCAAGCGTTCGCCGAAAAGAACAGCGCACTGAGCCTTGGCCATGCCCCACTCACATGGAGGCATGGTCCATTCTCTTTCGACTCTGTTCAAGACCAGAAAGTTCGGCTTCAGCGCGGCCTCGTCGGTCGGGAAGTGGCCTCGCGCACGGGTGGCACGGCGCAGCTAGACGTTCAACACCTCGATCGCATTCGTGGTGTACAGCAGCCGTCTGACGTCGACGTGAAAGGCGTAGAACGGCACCACCTCGCCCCAGGCGCGGTGCCAGCTCTGGCCAATCGCGGCGCATTTTCGGCCCCACGGACCCGCCTCGAACGCCGTCAGGGCCGCCTCCGCGGTGACCCCGTCCACCGCCCGGCAGTTATCCTTCAGTGCAACTGTCACAAGCTTGCGGTCCTTGAAGGATACGAAGTCCAGGCTGCGGCGAAGCAGGTGCACGATGCAGGACTGATGTACGCGCCGGAGACAAAATCCGTCACTGAAGCGTCCGGGTAGTCCGGCCGCGCCGGTGTAAAGTTCCACCGGCGTGAAGCTCTTTGCGTTGATCGCAGAGGGCTGGGGGATGAAGCTGGCGAA
>JBBRKH010000132.1:0-6527 GCA_038217965.1 Sphingomonadales bacterium
TGGACGGCTGCGCCATTCGGCTGCGCGATATCGTGGACCATGTGCAATTCGCCGACGATGCCACGCCCGCGCGCATCCAGTCGGCCGGGTGGCACCAAGATGCGGCGGGCGTCTGGCGCAATCCGACCGGCCTGTTTCCGGCCTATGTGCACGGACATCGCGACATCGTCTGGCTGCGGGTGGAATCGGTCGACGCGTTTCTTGCAGCGCAGGGCCTGGCGGCAGCGGTCGAGGGCGCGCCGCTGGCACCTTTGCGCAAGGCGATTGCGTGGCCGGGGCACGGGCTTGCCTTCGGAGTGATCGAGCGCAACGGATTTGGCGGATTTTCGGTGCAGCCCGATGATCCATCCGAACGGCGGATGGCGCGCATCGTTTTGCAGCGGTTTCGCGCCCGGCGCCGGCAGTTCGACACGGTGGAGCAGGGGCTCGCCCACACCGAGGCGCTGGTCGACGCTGCCATCGCCGATCTCGGCTCGCCGAACCGCGCGTGCGCGCTGTGGCTGTCTGCGGAGCGCGAATACTGGCTGGCGCGCTGCCAGGCCGGGCAGCTGCAGCTTGCCCGCCAGAACCGCCAGGGTGTCGGCTGGGCCAACATCGACCATCACACCTATGACAGCAGCCGCGCGCATTACCGCCACACCATCCGCATCCTCGAAAAGCTGGGCTACGAACTGCGCGAAATGCTCTACGCCGGCGACATGGCCGGCTGGGGCAGCCAGGTGCTGGAGCAGCCAGCGATCGGCTCCACCATCTTCGCCGATGTCGATCTCGCGCCACACGAAGTCGACCTCGATTTCGCGCACGAAAAGCTGCCGGCGCTGGATCGCCACCGCCGCGCTGGCATTCTCTGCGCGCTGCACGGCGAAAGCATCCTGGAGCAGGGGTTGAACCATGTCGCCTGCTTTCATGATCAGGCGATGCTGCGGGCGCAGCTGGCCGATCTGGGCATTCGCACCATGCCGCCCTTTTCCGACATGCCGCATCTGTATCAGGAGCTCACCTTCGGAGATTGGGCTGCCGTGGACCCGGCCCGGGTGGATAGGCTGGAAGCAGACGGCCATCTGCCGCCGGAAGAAGCCGAGCGCATCCGGACCGAAGGCGCGATCATCACCCACCTCGAAAACATCGAGCGCAACCATGGCTACAAAGGCTTCAACAAGCCTGGCATCGACGGCGTGCTGCGCAAGCTGGACCCTCGCCGCTACGGCGAACTGAAGGCCGAACAGGCCGGCTGATGGCAACGCTGCACGCATTTTCGCGGCCGGGGACCGCAGGCGCAATCGACGCCTTGAAAGCGCGCTTCGGCGACCAGCTGCAGACTGGCGAAGCGATCCGCCAGCAGCATGGGGCGACCGAGGGGCTTGCCGACCCTTTGCCACCCGATGCGGTGCTGTATGCGCGATCGACCGATGATGTGGCAGCAGCGGTGCGCATCTGCGCCGAAAATTGCTTTCCGGTGATCGCCCATGGGGCGGGCACCAGCCTGGAAGGCCAGTTGTCGGCGGTCGAAGGCGGGCTTTCGATCGACCTGACCGCGCTGGACCGGATTCTGGAAATCAACGCCGCGGACCTGGATGTGCAGGTCGAGGCCGGCGTCACGCGGGAGGGGTTGAACGTGGCCCTGCGTGACCATGGGCTGTTCTTCCCGCTCGATCCCGGCGCCAACGCCACGCTTGGCGGCATGGCGGCAACGCGCGCCAGCGGCACCAATGCTGTCCGCTATGGCACAATGCGCGAGGTCACGCTTGGCCTGACCGTGGTCACCGCAGCCGGAGATGTCATCAAGACCGGCACCCGCGCCCGCAAATCGGCTGCCGGATACGATCTCACCCGGCTCTACGTCGGCTCGGAAGGAACGCTCGGCATCATCACCGAGCTGCGCCTGCGGGTGTTCGGGATTCCCGAGCAGATTGCGAGCGCTTCGGTGCAGTTCGACGATCTGGGCGACGCCGTGCAGGCGGTCATGCTGGTGATGCAGATGGGGGTGCCGCTGGCGCGCATCGAGTTGCTGGATGCGCTGCAGATGGAAGCCTGCATCCGCTATTCCAACCTGGCGGAATTTGCGCCCAGGCCGACGCTGTTTCTGGAGTTTCACGGCTCTCCTGCAGCCGTCGCCGAGCAGGTGGAAACACTGCGTGCAGTCGTCGCCGAGCATGGCGGGGGTGCGATGCAGTTTGCGACACTGACCGAGGATCGCAACCGCTTGTGGAAGGCGCGGCACAATGCCTGGTTTGCCGCCAAGGCGCTGCGGCCGGGGGCGTACGCCTTCGCAACCGACGCCTGCGTGCCGATTTCGCGGCTCGCCGAAGCAATCGCCGAAACCCGCGCGGACATCGAAGCGGCAGGGCTGCTGGCGCCACTCGTCGGGCATGTGGGCGACGGCAATTTCCACATGCTGCTGCTGTTCGATGCCGACAATGGAACGGAGCGCGCAACCGCCGATCGACTGGCGCAAGCAATTGCCCTGCGCGCCATACGGATGGGCGGCACGGCAACCGGCGAGCATGGCATCGGATTGCACAAGTTGTCGACGCTGGAGGCCGAGCATGGCGCCGGCGCGCTGGCCGTGATGGCGAGCATCAAGGCAGCGCTCGACCCGCTCAATATCCTCAATCCGGGAAAGACGGTGCCTCTTCACCAACCCGGCCGGCTGGACTAGGAAGCGCACATGGCCAGCAATCCTCCCGCATCCGCCCCTGCCGCAAACCGCCAGACATTCTTCGTGTTCGTGCGGGTCGATCTGGGCAAGACCTACGAGGTAGGCCGGCGAATCATCAAGGATGTGCCCTATGTGGCGGAAGTGTCTTCTGTGTCTGGAACCTGGGATCTCCTGGTGAAGCTGGTGATCGACACGCGCGAGGATGTCGGCGAGCTGATCAACGAGAATCTGTCGGCGATTCCGGGCATCAAGCGCACCAAGACGATGGTGGCCTATTTCGTCTACAACAAGGAAGATGTTTTTTTCTGAAGCACTGTCGCTTCCAATCGGCTCGTCGTCCCGGCGAAAGCATCCACACTGGCAAGACGAACCTGGATCCCCTTGGAACCTGACAGGCCTAACCGCGCTTGCAAGGCTTTCCCCCTCAATCCTTGATCAGCCCCGGCGTTTTCACCTTCACCCATTGCCGGGCGGCGTCGCCGGTGAACCTGTCGCGATGATCGGTCACGAAATCGCAAATCGTGCGCGGCGGTCGACCCGGCAGATCGCGTGCGCCTTCGGGTCGTGCATCACATTGATGGCTGGTGCTCGGGCTGCTACATGATCCACCTCTGCCTGCCGGCCACAACGATTTCGCCATAGCAAGCAAGCGGCAAGCCGAAACTTCGAGCTTTGCCCGATGCAGACACCCCCAACGAAATTTCATGCCGCGCGACCGGAATTGGGACTAGCGGCACTGCGGCTGCGCTTGCACCCGTGGTGCAACAAAATGTCACAGACGGGAGAACAGGGGATGGTGGATTTCACCAGATGGTCGCGGCAGCTTTCAGGCTCCACCGCTTTGCCATTGATCGCAGCGATACTGGCGCATCCGGTGACGGCGCAGACACTCGCGAATGCCCCGGTTGCCAGCGACGACATCATCGTGACCGCCCAGAAGCGGGAAGAGCGGCTGCAGGACGTGCCGATTTCGATCAATGTGCAGAACGGCGATACGCTGGAAAACCAGGGCGTCAGCCAGTTCATCGATCTGCAGTCCCGCGTCCCGAACCTTTCCATCACCGACACTCCGGCCAACGCCTCCATCTTCATCCGCGGCATCGGCACATCGGGCAACACGCTCAGTTTCGAGCAATCGGTGTCGCTGTTCGTCGACGGCATCTACGGTGGCCGCAACCGGCAGTTCATGCACCCCTTTTTCGATGTGGAACGCATCGAGGTGCTGCGCGGGCCGCAAGGCGCGCTGTTCGGGCGCAACACGTCGGCCGGCGCGCTCAACGTCATCACCCGCCGGCCGACACAGCAGCTCGAAGTATCGGCAGGCGCCGAATATGAATTCGTCCGCGACAGCTACGCGATCAATGTCGCTGGCGGCGGTCCGGTTTCGGACAAGCTCGCGCTGCGCTTTGCCGCCCGCTACGGCTATTCCAACGGCTGGCTGGACAACACGACCCTGAACCGCACCGAGCCACGCCGGGACGACATATTGTCCCGCGCTTCGCTGCAGTGGGATCCGGGCGACAACATCCGGGTGTTTGCCAAGATCGAATATGGCCACACCGACATTGTGGGCCAGGGCTTCGAATTCGTGCCCGGCGGCGGCAATCCGGATTATACCGTCGACCACGATGACGGGCTGGCACCGCTCGGCGACCGTTCGACCGCCGTGAACGGCGTGTTGCAGGTCGATGCCGATATCGGCACGCACACGCTCACCAGCATCACCGGCTACAGCTGGTACAGCTACGACCAGGCATTCAACATCCAGGCGAGACGGCCACCGCGCCTGATCACCCTGAACGAGGAAGTCTTCGATCAATGGTCGCAGGAACTGCGGCTGGCCTCACCGGCCGGCGAGCGGCTCGATTACATCGTCGGCGGATATCTCGAGGGTTCGTCGTCCGACATCGGGCGGATCAGCCTCCTGCGGCCGCCGGCCCCCAGCCCGCCGTTTCCGCGAGGCAGCTCGCTCAACATCCGCAACACACGCGATTTCGTGCAGACAACCGATGTCGTGGCGCTGTTCGGGCAGGCCAACTGGAAGCCGATCGAACAGGTCAAGATATCCGCCGGTTTGCGCTGGACGCAGATCAAGAAGGAAGGCGGAACGTCTGGCATCAGTATCACGCAGATCCCGTTTCCTGTGCCGCCGACGGTGGTTCCCCGGCCCAATCTGAACGCGAAGTTCACCGAGAGCGACTGGTCGCCCACGGCCAGCATCACCTGGCAGCCCACCTCCCAAATCAGCCTGTACGTCCGCTACGCCGAAGGATCGAAAGGCGGTGCCTTTTCGGAGTCGGTCGACAGAATCGAGAATTTCGTGCTCGACCCGGAACAGGCGCAAGCCTGGGAAGCCGGGGGAAAATTCACCTTCCCCTCGATTGGCGGGTTCTTCAATGTCGCCTTCTATCACACCGACTATACGAACCTGCAGAAGTCCAGCGTCGATGTCCAGACCGCGACGTTCGTCACCACCAACGCCGCTGGCGCCCGGGTGAAAGGTGTCGAACTGGAAGCCGGTGCACGCCCCACGGATTGGCTGCGCGTCGGCGGCAGCGTCGCTTATCTGGACAGCAAATACACCGATTATCCCAATGGCCCTTGCGCCTTCCCGAACCATCTGACGCCCAATTGCGTGCAAGACCGCACCGGCGACCGGCTGCAAAACAGCCCCAAGTGGAGCGGCAACGCCTATGCCGATATCGACGCGCCGCTGACCGACAGCCTGCGATTCATTGCCAGCTGGACGACCAGTTTCCGCGCGACGCTGAACTATCAGGACATATTGCATCCTCTGGAAGAGCAGCCGGGCTTCTCGAAAAGCGATCTGCGCGTCGGCCTGGCCGGCGCCGAGCGGCAATGGGAAGTGGCGCTGCTGGTCAGGAACCTGTTCGATGAACGCACCTCGGGCATCATCTTCCAGACCTTCCCGGCGGGCATCAACCCGGTGCTGGACCGCGTGCATATGCCCGATCCTCGCCGCTCGATCACGCTCCAGGCGCGCGTGCGCTTCTGATGCTGCGGGGGGCGACGGCGGCGCTCCTTATGGGATGTGCAAGCGCGGCAATTGCTGCGCCCAGCTTCCTTCTGATCGTCGCCGATGATCTCGCCTACAGTGATATCGGTGCTTTCGGCGGCGAAATCGCAACGCCGAATCTTGACCAGCTGGCGCGCGAAGGCAACCGGCTCGATCGCTTTCATGCGTCGGCCACCTGTTCGCCGAGCCGGGCGATGCTGCTAGCCGGAACCGACGCGCATCGGGCCGGGCTCGGCACGATGGCGGAGCTTGTCACCCCGTCGCAGCGGGGCAACCCGAGCTATCGCGGCACGTTGTCTCCGGATGTGCCGACCATCGCCGAGCGGCTGCGCGCAAAGGGCTACGGCGCGATGTTCGCCGGCAAGTGGCATCTTGGTCCTGGCCCGTCGCAGCGCGGCTTCGATTCGAGCCTTGCGGTCGCGCCCCCGCCCGGTATGCCCGGCAGCCGCCCCCTGCAAACCCATGGAGCCACCCAATGACCGCAGCGCCGCTTCCGCTTCCAGCGACTGCCAATCCCGATGGCACCTTCACAATCGTGGTGGATATGGCGGTGCTCGGCCACACCGATGCCGCCGACGACAGCGGCCGCATCGGCCAGCGCAACACGCAGAAATATTTCGGCATCGACGTGCGCGGCGACAGCTATTTCGTGGAGGGGCTGCTGTATCCCGGCGGCAGCATTCCAAGCCCCAAGGTGCCGACCCGGATGTCGGTCAATCCGAATGCGCCTGCGAAACTGAACAACGAACAGGTGTGGGATTTCACCGGCGCGAAGCCCATCGGTCATCTGTTCAACCGTGGATGGGTTCTGATCAACGGCCAGGCCGAGCC
>JBBRKH010000133.1:0-6527 GCA_038217965.1 Sphingomonadales bacterium
CGGGCGTGCCGCCGGGCAGCGAGGAGGCGGTGTTCGAGCCGTTCTTCCGGCTGGAGCCATCGCGCAACAGGGACACCGGCGGCATCGGGCTCGGGCTTTCGGTGGTGCGCTCGATCGCCCGGGCGCATGGCGGCGATGTGGTGCTCGCCAATCGGATGCAGGGTGGTGCAAGCGCGCGGGTGATGCTGCCGCTGGCCAGCGCGCCGTGAAGCGGCGCAGCACAGAATTGCTTCAAGAAACCAGGGTCGTCGTGCCAGCAAAAGCTGGCATCTCCCGGCTTCCAGGATCGCTCGGCGCGAGAAGTGCCAGCTTTCGCCGTGACACCGATGCCGTTTGAACCAACTGCGCCCTAACGCCCGATCAGCTGCATCTCGACTGCCGACCACAGCGCGGCAAACGCGCGTGAGGCTTCGCTTGCAGCTGCGGTGGCGCCGATCGGCGCGCGCTTTACCGCCATCGCTTCGATCGCCGCGGCATAGGGTATGACGAGGCGATCGGGGTGGCTGGCAAGCGTTTCGCGGTGCAGCTTGCGGCGCCGGTCCACCATGCTCCACACCGGGAGCACCGGCGGCTCGTTGCCATGCTCCTTGCGCAATTCGGTCTGCAACTGCTCGAGCGCGCGCTCCGAAAGCGGCGACGGCAGCAGCGGCACAACGATCAGATCGACGGCGCGAAACAGCCGGTCGGCAAGCTCCGACAGGCCGGGAGGACAATCGATGATGATGCGATCGTAGCTGGCGTCCAGCAGCTTCAGATGCTTCTTCAGCACCTTCTGCTTGTCGGACTGGGCAAGATCGCCTTCGAGCCGGCGCAGTGAGCGGTCGGCCGGCAGCACATCGAGGTTGCCGTAGCGACTGGACTGGATGAGATCGGCGAAGCTCGCCTCGCCCGACACCGCGGCGCGCGCTTTCCTGGCCTTCGCACTCAGCTCCAGCAGATAGGTCGCGGCCCCTTGCGCATCGAGATCCCAAAGCAGGGTCCGACGCCCGCCCGTAGTCGCGGCGGCGTGCGCCATGTTGACGGCGATGGCGGATTTGCCCACCCCGCCCTTGACCGAAAAAACCGCAAGCGCCTTCATCGCTGTCAGGCAGCGAGCGCAGCAGACAGGCGGTCGCGCAGGCGCCGCAGCTCGGTCAGCAGATCGTCTGGTTGCTGGGCAACGCCGGCCGCTGAAGGCGCGCCCGCTTGCGAACCGTTCGCCAGCGCAACCAGCCCGTCGGCGCCATGCTCTGCCATCAATTTCTGCACGCCTTTTACCGTGTAGCCGTCCTTGTGCAGCAGGGTGCAGAGCGCCTGCGCCAGCGCGACATCATCCGGGCGGTAATAGCGCCGGTTGCCGCCCCGCTGCAGCGGTTTCAGCTGCGGAAAGCGGGTTTCCCAGAAGCGCAATATGTGTTGCGGCACGCCGATGCGATCCGACACTTCGCGGATGGTCCGAAAGGCATCTGCCGATTTGCCGTCTGCAAAGTCCAAGCTCGGGCATCCTTCAGGCGTTGATTTTCAGCCGGAACAGCTGGCTCGGCCGGAAGGTGAGCACCGTGCGCGGCTGAATGGCAACCTCCACCCCCGTCTTCGGGTTCCGTCCCACCCGCAAGCCCTTTTTTCGCAGCATGAAGCTGCCGAACGACGAAAGCTTCACATTGCCGCCCTCCAGCAGCGCCGTGCCGATGGTGTCCAGCACCTGCTCCACCAGATCGGCGGATTCGGCCCTGGACAGCCCGATGGCCTGGTGCAGTTCGTCGGCAAGATCGGCGCGCGTCAAAGTGGGCACGCTTCGTGCGGCTCGTGGTTGCGAATCGGGCATGGCCTCCCTCCCTGTATTTGCGGCAGGCTAACCCTGTATGCGGATGGGGGGAAGCGGGAAATTGGCCCACCGGTTGTCAGAAAAAAAGAACCGGTCTGCCCCGCAAGTGGAGCCTGGCTAATAGCGCAGCGCGACAGCTCCCCATGTGAAACCGCCGCCCATGGCCTCGAGCAGCAGGATGTCTCCGCGCTGCACCCGGCCGTCGCGCACGGCGGCATCGAGCGCCAGCGGCACCGAAGCGGCCGAGGTGTTGGCATGGCCGGCAACGGTCATCACCACCTTGTGCATCGGAAGCGACAGCTTGCGCGCAGTTGCCTCCAGAATGCGCGCATTGGCCTGGTGCGGGATCACCCAGTCGATGTCGCTGGTTTCGAGGCCCGCGGCGGCCAGTGTTTCTGCCATCACCGCGGCCAGATTCTGCACCGCGTGGCGAAACACTTCGCGCCCTTTCATGCGCAGCTTGCCGACCGTGCCGGTGCTGCCCGGCCCGCCATCGACGAAAAGCAGCTGGTTGTGGCGGCCATCGGAGTGGATGCGCGCCGCGAGGATGCCGCGCTCGGAGCCGGCGCGGGCTTCGAGGATGACAGCTCCGGCGCCGTCGCCGAAGAGCACGGCCGTTGCGCGATCATCCCAATCCAGGATGCGGCTGAACAGCTCGGCACCGATCACCAGCGCGCGGGTTGCCGGGCCGGCCTTCAACAGCGCGTCGGCCACAGTCAGTGCATAGATGAAGCCCGAGCACACGGCCGCCACATCGAAGGCGGCACCATGTGTCATGCCGAGCCGGGCCTGAACTGTGGTAGCGGTGGCCGGAAAGGTCTGATCCGGCGTGGCGGTGGCAACGATCACCAGATCGATGTCGGCGGCCACCAGGCCGGCGGCCTCCAGAGCGCGGGTCGCCGCTTCCACCGCGAGATCGCTGGTTTTCACGCCCTCGGCGGCAATGCGGCGCTCGCGGATGCCGGTGCGCTCGACGATCCATGCGTCGGACGTGTCCAGCCGCAGGGCAAGATCGGCATTGCTGACGATTGCCGGCGGCAGCGCGCTGCCGGTGCCGACGATTATGCTGCGTCGCACGCCGGCCTAGCGCGCGATGGCGACCGGCTGCTGCCGGTGGGCCGCGAAATTCGCGAGGTCGTCGCTGATGCGCGCATTGATGTCCTGTGCGATCAGATCATGCGCCACGCCGATCGCGTTGGCGAAGCCTTTGACATTGGCGCCGCCGTGGCTTTTTACGACGACGCCGTTCAACCCGAGAAAAACCGCGCCATTGTGGTTGTTGGGATCGAGCTGATCGCGCAGCGCGCGCAGCGCGGAACGCGAAAAGAGGTAACCGACCTTGGTGAACCACGAGGCCTTGTAGGCGTTGGCGAGCAGGCCGGTGACCAATTTTGCCGTTCCTTCGGCCGTTTTCAGGGCGATGTTGCCGGAGAAGCCGTCGGTGACGATGACGTCGATATTGCCCCGGGCGATGCCGTTGCCTTCCACATTGCCGAGGAAGTGCATCGGCAGGTCGCCGGCCGCCTCACGGAGAAGAAGCGCTGCATCGCGGATCGATTCGGTGCCCTTCATATCCTCTTCGCCAATATTGAGAATGGCGACCTTGGGGCGATCGAGACCGAGCACGGTGCGAGCGAAGGCCGCGCCCATCACGGCGAACTGCACCAGATTTTCCGCATCGCATTCGGTGTTGGCGCCGAGATCAAGCACGACCGCGTCATTCTTCAAGGTTGGCATCAACGCGACCAGCGCCGGCCGGTCGATGCCCTCCATCGTGCGCAGCGCAAGCTTGGCCATCGCCATAAGCGCGCCGGTGTTGCCGGCCGAAACACAGGCTGACGCGGCGCCGGATTTTACCGCCTCGATGGACAGGCCCATTGATGTCGTCTTTGCCCGCCGGATGGCCTGCGAGGGCTTGTCGGAGCCGAGCACGACGCCATCGACGTCGATTATTTCGGCTTCGGCGGCAACGCGCGGAGCAGTGGCGAGCGCGGCGCGAATGTCGGCGTCGCGACCATACAGGCGAAAGCGCAGCTCCGGATAGCGTTCCCGCGCCAGCTCGGCACCGGCAACAACGACCGCCGGGCCGACGTCGCCGCCCATTGCATCAAGGGCAATAATGGGCCGGAGCGGCACACGCCGGGCGGTTGAATGGCTATTCACCGCGCCTGCTTAGCCCCCACAAACCGGTCTGCATATAGGACGCCCTTAGGATGCCCTTAGGATGCCCGTGCAGGGCTTGCCGGCGACGCAGCTCAATCGGCCTGGGCGATGATTTCGCGGCCATCGTAGAAGCCGCAGGCCGGGCAGATGTGGTGCGGCAGTTTCAGTTCGCCGCAGTTGGTGCATTCCTGCGGCAGCACCGCGACGAGCGCGTGGTGGCTGCGCCGCATGTTGCGCCGCAAAGGCGAGGTCTTGCGTTTTGGAACGGCCATAAGGCACCTTTTCTGTACTTCTTTACAGACAAGCAGATTCGCCCAAAGCATGAGGTTGGACTTGCAGGAATCGAGCGCGCGGTCATACTGGAAACTGGCCAAAGCGCAAGGGCGGACTGCGGCAACGGCCGACTGCTGGAGGCGACAATGCACGCAACAATGATCGCCGCAGGGCTTCTGGGGCTGCTTCTGGTGGTTCTGAGCGTGCGGGTTTCGCTGATTCGGCGCCGCCATTCCATCTCGATGGGGGATGGCGGCAATGCGGAATTGCTGATCCGCAGCCGCGCGCAGGCAAATTGCGCCGAATATGCGCCGATCGGCTTGTTGCTGCTGTTTCTGGCGGAGCAGGCGAGAGGCACCGATGCGCTTGTGGTGGCGCTGGCTGCCATGCTGGTGCTTGGCCGCATCGCGCATCCGATTGGCATGGCCTTGCCGGTGCCCAACATCTTGCGGGTGTTCGGGACTGTTGCCACCTGGGGGGCGATCGGCTGCATGTCGCTGGTGGTCCTGTGGGCGGGGCTGGCGCGCTGAGCTGGTTGCAAAGCTTTGCACTGCTGCGCAAAAGGCCCGCATGATCCCTGCATTCTTCGGGCTGGAAGGCCCCGTTCTCACACCGCGCGAGCGGGCGCTGTTTGCCGCCTGCAAGCCCGCCGGCTACATCCTTTTCAAGCGCAACATCATCGACCCGGTGCAAGTGCGCACACTGACAGATGCGCTGAAGGCGCTGGCTGGAACAAGCCGGCTTGCCATATTGATCGATCAGGAAGGCGGCCGTGTCGCGCGTCTGCAACCGCCGCACTGGCCGGAATTTCCCGCCGGGCAGCGCTTCGGCGAAGCTTATGCGCGGGCTCCGCTTACCGCTATGGCGGCAGCGCGTGCCAATGCGCGCGCCATCGCGCTGACACTTTCCGATCTGGGCATCACGGTCGATTGCCTGCCGCTGCTCGATGTGGCGGCCGATGGCATGCACGCGGTGATCGGCGACCGCGCGTTTGGCGAAGATCCGCTGCTGGTGGCAGCGCTGGGCCGCGCCACGCTCGATGGCCTGAAGGCCGGCGGCATCATCGGCGTGGTGAAGCATATTCCGGGGCATGGCCGGGCCACGCTGGATTCGCATCTGGCGCTGCCGGTGGTGGATGCAAGCGTGGAGCAGCTTGAGGCCGATCTGGCACCCTTTGCGCGGCTGGCGGACGCGCCGATGGCGATGACCGCGCACATCATCTACACCGCCTGGGATGCGGATCGCTGCGCCACGCTTTCGCCGTTCGTCATCGAGCAGATCATCCGCAGGCGCTGCGGCTTCGACGGGTTGCTTATGTCCGACGATCTGGGGATGCACGCACTTGCCCAACAGCCCGGCGGCAACAGCCTGGCCGGCCGGGCGGCGGGGGTGATCGCGGCGGGCTGCGATGTCGCGCTGCACTGCTCCGGCGATTTTGCCGAAATGGAAGCGATTGCCGACGCCATGCAGGCAATGACGAAGGGTTCCGCCGACCGCCTCGATCGGGCGATGGCGTGGGCGGATGAGCCTTCGGGGGATGCTGCAAGCTTTGCCGACAAGCGCGACGCGCTGCTGGCGGCAGTGCTCGCGTGACGCCGGAATTCGAGGAGGATCCACCAAGGCAGCCGGCTCCCGCCGACACGCTGGTGGTCAGCTTCGAAAGCTGGGAAGGACCGCTCGATCTGCTGTTGTCTTTGGCCCGGGCGCAGAAGATAGATCTGGCGGCCATCCCCATTCTGCCGCTGGTCGATCAATATCTCGCCTTTATCGCTGCGGCCCGCTCGCTGAAACTGGAGATTGCCGCCGACTATCTGGTGATGGCGGCCTGGCTCGCCTATCTGAAATCCTCTCTGCTGCTGCCGCGCGATGCAGCACCGGAGCCTTGTCCCAGCGATCTGGCGCAGCGCTTGCGCTGGCGGCTGCAGCGGCTGGAAGCCATGCGCGCGGCATCGCGGCAACTGTTTGCCCGCGATCTGCTGGGCCGAGATGTGCTGCGCCGCGGGCGTCCGGAAGGGCTGCGGCAGGTGCGTACCAGCAAATTCGAGGCCGGGCTGTATGACCTCCTCGCCGCCTACGGCGCTCTCCACGGGCGGGCGCGGGCAACGGTGTGGACGCCGCCTGCGCGCGGGCCGGTTGTGACGCTGGAAGAAGCGCTGGAGCGATTGGCTTCGCTGATCGGTCAGGCACCGGACTGGACGGACCTGCGCAGATTCCTGCCCGATGGCATGGAGCCAGACCTGGCGCGATCCGCGCTGGCATCCAGCTTCGTTGCCATGCTGGAGCTGGC